>SDZE01000484.1 GCA_004173095.1 Bradyrhizobiaceae bacterium | reverse complement strand
CGTTGAGGGATGTTCGATGTCGTTGCGTGAATATGGCAAGGCAATCTGGGACATGCTCGTTGCCAATGCGGCGCTGGTCTTCCTATGCCTTGTTTCGCTCATCGGCATCTTCGTCGTATGGCGGCCTTTTGAGCCAACCATCCAGCCAACCGAAGACGACATCGCCACCGCGTGGAACGAAAGCATCGGTCGGCTCGGCATCACGCCGGTCTACCCGCCCACTGAAGACCTCAGTGTCGGCGACGTATGGGCCTATATCGCCGAAATCGACGAGGGCGCTACCGGCCGCTCATTCGACTCGCGACCGTTGCTCGGCAAGGCGGTGCGCATCGGTCATATCGACCAGCGCGGACTTATTCTGGCGTCGGCCAGGCAACCGACCTTCGCTGAAACCACTGAACCCATCGCGCCGTCAAAGATGTGGCGACAGAACCGCTGGGAGGCGGATCGTCCGGCCGACGTGGCAACCGATCGGATCCCGCTGTCGATCACGGCATTCCCGGGTGTGACGATCAATCATCAATCGCGCTCGACGGCCCAGGCCGGGGCGGGATCGACCTGGTTTGGTGCGCAACGCCAGTCCGATCAGCAGGAACAGATCATCATCAAGTCGGCCGAGACCTATGGCATCCAGTCGATTGCTGCGATTTCGATCCTGAACGACTGGTGCGCGAAGCAGAAGGAGTTGTGTCAGGACGACGTCGTCCGCAAGATCCTCTCCTTCACCGTCGGCGACCTGGTGCTACAGACCACGGGCACACCGAAGAAATATCGCTACCGGATCGGCGTGCAATTCGTCACGCGGGTTTTCCTGATGCGGCAGATCGAGCACCGCTACAGCAACGCCGTGGCGCGTGGTGCCGCATTGCAGGCCGGCACTGCCAAGGCTGAGGCGCCGCCGGTAGCGCCGACGGACGATGCTCCGGGCGGACCGATCAATGGCGTTGTCCAGGGTCTGGCGCCGAATGCCGGCGATGGCAGTCGGTTATCCAGAATCTCTGCGGATGGCTTCACGATGTCGCTGACCGAGACGTTTCAGCGACCGGTCGCATTCGGGTATCGCAACGTCACGATCTCCCTGAAACCGTCAGTGCCGGAAATCACCCCATGCGATCAGCCTTGTACGCGATGACGATCACGATGCTCATGATTTCGGCGGGGGCAGCGCAGACGCCCGATCCTGGCGCAGAGCCGTTGAAATGGGATTCTCCTGCATGTTTGGAAAATCCCTACAACCCGAAGTGTCCGCGTATCACTGTGACTCCGGGAGCGTCCAACAACAGCCTGCAACCTCAAGGCGGCGGCATCGGCGGCGGCATCGACATCAAGGGCCTGCGCCCGATGGATCGACCATCCTTCGACCGGGACACGCTTCGTCTACCCAAAGCGTTGGACTGATCCGATCGCCCTAATCCGAATTGGACAATGCGGGTTCTAGGCGAACCCTGCACAGCCATTATCTGCCCGCATGACGGGCATTCATCTCACGTCTCCGTCACAATCTTGAAGAAATTCTGGCTCAGATTCTTCCCTCATGATTAGATTGCCCCAAAGAGGTCACGCACAGCGGAACGGTTCGATCTCAGGCGAGTTATATTTGGTTCGGTGTTGGGCCGCCGATGTGCTTGCTTGGCCATTGTTGGCGGGCTGGCATTTGAATGGGGATTCCACTGAGGATTTTTGATGAGAGCTGAGGGCAGGCCCACAGTGAGGCGCATTCTTTGCGTCTTTCCACGATACACCCCTTCATTTGGCACGTTTGAATATTCCTATCCGCTGACCGACGGCGTGCAGGCTTTCATGCCGCCGCAAGGATTGTTGCTGATCGCGGCCTATATGCCGGAGAATTGGGAAGTCCGGTTCATCGACGAGAATATCGACGCAGCGACGCCGAACGATTTTCTCTGGGCCGAAGCCGTGTTCGTCAGCGGCATGCACATCCAGCGGCCGCAGATGAACGACATCTGCCATCGCGCGCATGCCTATGATCTGCCGGTGGCGATCGGTGGACCATCGGTCTCGTCGTGCCCCGAATATTATCCGGCGTTCGATTACTTGCATCTCGGCGAGCTCGGCGATGCCACCGACCGCCTGATCGATATTTTGGAGCAGGATTGCCGGCGTCCAGCCCGGCAGGTTGTGCTGAAGACCGCGGACCGGCTCGACATGACCGAGTTTCCGATCCCGGCCTATGAACTCGCCAACATCCCGCGCTATTTCCTCGGAAGCATCCAGTATTCGTCGGGCTGCCCGTATCAGTGCGAATTCTGCGATATTCCGGGTCTGTATGGCCGCAATCCGCGTTTGAAGACGCCGCAGCAGATCACGGCCGAACTCGACAAGCTGCTGGAATGCGGCATTAACGGCTCGGTCTATTTCGTCGATGACAACTTCATCGGCAATCGCAAAGCAGCACTTGATCTGCTGCCGCATCTCGTGGAGTGGCAAGAGCGGACCGGCTATGTGCTGCGTCTGTCTTGCGAGGCCACGTTGAACATCGCCAAGCGGCCGGAGATTCTGGCGCTGATGCGCGATGCCTGGTTCGGCACGATCTTCTGCGGCATCGAGACGCCCGATCCCGTCGCGCTGAAGGCGATGAAGAAGGATCACAACATGGTCCTGCCGATCATGGAGTCGATCCAGGTCCTGAACAGTTTCGGCATGGAGGTGGTGTCCGGCATCATTCTGGGTCTCGACACCGATCGTCCGGAGACCGGGCAGGCGCTGCTCGAATTCGTCGATGCGTCGCAGATCCCGCTGCTCACCATCAACCTGCTGCAGGCGCTGCCACAGACGCCGTTATGGGATCGGCTCAAGAAAGAGGGGCGCCTGAACGAGGACGACGGCCGTGATTCCAACGTTGATTTCCTGCTGCCCTATGACGACGTGGTGAACAGTTGGCGTCGCGCTATGGGCTCGGCCTATGTGCCGGAGAAGCTGCTGGAGCGGTTCGAATATCAGATCACGCACACCTATCCGCACCGCATCAAGCCGCCGGTGCGCAGTCAGCTGACGGCGAAGAACATCCGGCTCGGCCTGGTCATGCTGCGCAATATCTTTTGGAAGGTCGGCGTGCTCGGCGACTACAAGAGCGCGTTCTGGAAGTTCGCGTTCCGGCGTCTGGCCCGCGGCGAGATCGAATATCTGATCTCCGCGATCATGGTGTCGCACCATCTGATCAACTTCGCGCGCGATGCGTCCGGCGGTCAGACCAATGCGTCCTATTATTCGATGAAGCTGGCGGATGCGCCGACGGCGCCAGCGGTGCCGGCGGAATAGGATGGCCAGCGCGGAGACCGTCACGGATGGCATTGTGACGGCATCGCCTTCGCCGGGATCGGTGACCGGCTTGCGCGGGCTCACGCCCGCCCGCGTCGCGCTCGGTCGCGCCGGTGCCAGTCTGACCACGCAAGCGCTGCTCGACTTTACCCTCGATCACGCGCGTGCCCGTGATGCCGTGCATGCCCCTTTCGATGCTTCCGCAATCGCCGCGGCTCTGGCTGAGCAGGGACGCCCAGCGTCAGCCGTGTCGAGCCTGGTCGCCGATCGCGCCGAGTATCTGAAGCGTCCCGATCTCGGACGCAAGCTCGCGCCCGACTCGCGGGCCTTGCTGGAAGCGCAGGGCAGCACCGGTTGCGATATCGTGCTGATCATTGCGGATGGGCTCTCGCCCGCTGCGGTCAACGCCCATGCACCTGATCTGGTAGCGGCACTACTGCCGAAGCTCGCTGGCCTGTCGCTCGGGCCTCTCATCGTGGCGGACGGAGGGAGGGTCGCGCTGGGCGACGATATCGGCGCGTTGCTGAAGGCACGCATGACGATCATGCTGATCGGCGAGCGGCCGGGGCTATCGGCGCCCCACAGCCTCGGTGGCTATCTGACGATCAAGCCAGAGCCGGGCCGGCATGACGCCGAGCGCAACTGCGTCTCCAATATCCAGACGGCCGGACTGAGCTTCGATGATGCCGCCGTCAAGATCGCGTGGCTTGCCCGCGAGGGCCTGCGGCGCGGCATCACGGGCGTCGCCCTCAAGGACGAAAGCGGGCTTCAATTGGCGGTGCCGGCTCAGCGGCTGGACTGAAGCTCCCACACAGGAACGTGTATTCGATCGCGACGCCTGCGCGCGCGTCGCCTTGCGAATGGTCACACAGAACTGCTACACCCGGCCACAATTGACTGCGCATTCTTCCAATTTGCTGCGTCATTTCAAAGGCTAGGGCATGATCCACCAGACTGAATTCGCGTTGTCGGATTGGATCAATTGCTCAAAGTGAGAACCGCTTGAATCTGAATTCATCGCAGATGAATTCGGATTTCAGCTGACAGGATACGGTATGGACCAAAAGAGCTCCCACGACGCTGACATCAAGAAGTTGCAGCGTGGTCCGGCAAGTATTGCTTTTGGCCTCGAGCGCATGGGCCTGATTGCGGTCAAGGCGCCGATTCTGTCTTGCCTCGTCCTTCTGGCGCTCGTGGTCGGCGCCGTGTTCGGCATCCAGCGGATCCAGATCGACGATTCCCTGAGCCAGCTGTTCCGGTCCGACAGCAAGGAATACAAGCAGTACGAGGAGGTCACCAAGCGCTTCCCGTCCACCGAATTCGACGTGCTGGTGGTGCTGGAGGGCAAGACCCTGCTGGCGCGCGACAACCTCGAAAAGATGCGCGACCTCGTCACCGACCTGCAACTGGTCGACGGCGTGCGCGGCCTGATCTCGATCTTCTCGGCGCGACAGACGCCGGCGCCGGGCAAGCTGCCGGCCGCGCTGTTCCCCAGTGAATTGCCGGAAGGCGCCGACTACGATGCCTTCATCGAGACGGTGAAGCAGAACGAACTGATCCGCGGCAAACTTCTGTCGGAGGACGGCTCGCTGGCGCTGGTGGTGCTGTCGCTCGATCCTGCGGTGGTCAGCAACAACAAGCTGAGCACCACGATCGCAGAAATCCGCAAGACCATGAATGAGGATCTGGCGGATTCGGGCCTCAGCAAGGAACTGTCCGGCGTTCCCGTGATGCAGCTCGAAATCCGCAATGCGGTCGAGCGCGACGGCTTGTTGTACAATGTCATCGGCATTCTCGCCGGTTGCGTCATCGCCATCATCTTCTTCCGCAAGATCTCGTTCATGATCATCGCGGCGTTCCCGCCGCTGCTGTCGATCCTGCTGTCGCTCGGTGCGCTCGGCTGGGCCGGCTTCAGCCTCAACATGTTCCTCAACGTCATGACCCCGCTGATCATGGTGATCAGTTTTGCGGATTCGATGCAGCTCACTTTCGCGGCACGCGATCGCTTGATCGCCGGCGAGGACAAGTATTCAGCCTTCACCAATGCGGTGCGCGTGGTCGGTCCGGCCTGCGTGCTCACCCATGGCACCGCCGGCATGTCGTTCCTGGCTTTGCAATTCTCGGATTCGGATCTGATCCGCGCATTCGGCGAGGCTGGTTTTACCGCCACCGTGATTGCACTCATTACCGTGCTGTCGCTGGTGCCGGTGTTTGGCGTGCTGTTGGTGCGTAACGAGAAGATCTTTGCAGCCAAGTTCCAGGCCGCGGATTCCGGCGTGCAGGCGCTACGCTCGTTCTGCTACTGGATCGCGGTGCGGATGGTCGGCCGTCCTGGCCTGTTCAGCCTGATCTCGCTGTTCGTCGTGGTTGGTCTCGGTCTGGTTTATGCCAATCTGGAGCCGCGCTACCGGCTGGCCGATCAGGTGCCGGACAAGGAGCAGGCGGTCGCAGCCAGCGGGCGTCTCGACGCCAAGCTGACCGGCGCCAACCCGATCGACGTGCTGATCGAATTCCCGAAGGGTGCGGATCTGTATTCGCCGCAGACGCTGCAGACGATCGCCCAGGTCCACGGCATGCTGGAGAAGCAGGCTGGTGTCGGCAATGTGTGGTCGCTGGAAACGTTGCGTCGCTGGCTGGCGGAGAAGGCCGGGTCGTCCGATGTCGCGACGCTGAAGGAATATGTCGACGTCATTCCCGAACATCTGTCGCGCCGCTTCATCTCGGCTGACAAGACGGCGGTGGTGGTGTCGGGACGGGTGCCCGACAGCGATGCCAGCAAGATCCTGCCGGTGGTCGACAAGCTCAATGGCGCGCTCGATGCCGTGCGTGCGGAACATCCCGGCTACGAGATCGCCGTTACCGGCCTGTCTGCGATTGCGGCGCGCAACAGCGCTGGCATGATCCAGAAGCTGAACCACGGTCTGACCATTGAATTCGGCCTGGTGGCCATCCTGATCGGTCTGGCATTCCGCTCCTGGGTGGTGATGCTGGCCTGTATCCTGCCTGGCATCTTCCCGGTGGTGCTGGCGGGCTTCGTGTTGTGGCTGATGGGGGAGGGGCTGCAATTTGCAAGCGTCGTCGCGCTGACCGTGTCGTTCGGCCTCGGCCTCAGCGCCACCATTCACTTCCTCAATCGCCTGCGGCTAGAGGATACGCCGGGCACCGATCCGGCGGTCGCAGTGGAACGCGCCACCGTGCTGGTCGGTCCGGCGCTGATCCTGACCACGGTGGTGCTGGCCTGCGGGCTGGTGGTGACGGTGTTCTCCGATCTGCCGTCTCTGCGGCTGTTCGGCTGGCTCAGCGCGTTCTCGATGGTGGCGGCGCTCGTCGCCGACCTGTTCATCCTGCGCCCCACCGTGATGTGGCTGATCCAGTTGCAGCAACGGCTGAACGGAAAGACGACCCTGGCAAAGGATGCCGGATAGG
>SDZE01000011.1 GCA_004173095.1 Bradyrhizobiaceae bacterium | reverse complement strand
GGTCAGGCCGTTGGCGAGGCAAAGCCGCGCGGCAGTCTCATGGGCGAGAGCTCCGGTCTGCAGGAATCCGTGCTGGCCCGCCAGGTCGATTGCTTCCTGATAGAGCCGCAATGCCGTGAATGAATTGCCTTCAATCCTGGCCAGCTCGGCTTTCAGAAGCACCGAGCGAGGCGCAAAATTTTCGGGGCATTGCGCGGCCAGTTGTGCGAGCTGATCGGCGTGGCCGCGAATTTCGGTGGTATCTGCGCCGTCCGCGTCCGAGCACAGCGCCGCCTGCGCCATGCCGGCGTAGAAATGATATTCGACAATTTCCAGGTGACCGCCGGAGGTCCAGAGCAGCGGGGCGGCTTTAGCTGCCGCGGCAATCCCTCCTGCAAAATCGCCGCCGGTCATGCGAAGTTCGAGCTTGCGTATCCAGTACCAGCAGGCAGCGATCGACAATTCGGGATTGGCTGCCAGATACGCCTCGTAGTCGGCTTCATCGAAGTTGTTATCGTCGAGCGCGGGGAACTGGCTCGTCTTTCCTCGTAGCGCGGCGATGAGTCTGATCTGGGTCGAGACAATCTCGACAATCAGCCCGAATTTCGCGGCCGTCACGAATTTCAGCTTTGCCTCGGCCTCGCTTTGCGTGGTTGCCAGCGGCTGGCCGCGAAACAGAAGGCTGCTGATCAGCGTGCAGCTAGAGAATCCGGCATAGGTGAGATCGCCTCGATCATTCGCGGTGTCGAATGCAGCTCGCAACAGCCTGTCGCCTTGTGCGATCGGTAGCGTGTACGGCATCACGTGGTAGGCGAACGCCATTTCGACGCGCGGCTTGAACAGATCCATCCCCGCCTCGTCGCACAGGCGAAAGCCGAGCTGGCCGAAGCGAAAGCCTGCGGCCCATGCGCCGAACCGCGGTCCCAAGACCATGCCGAGATAGGCATATCCGAGACTCGACGCGTCGCTGTTGCCGAACGCCCTGCTGATGCGAGCCATCCGGCAAAGCACGAGGCAGACAAGGTTGTTGTCGGTGAAGAAAGCTGGAGGCAGCACAGCCGTCAGCACATCGAGGATGATGCGCTGCATCGGATCGGTGATGGCCGGCAGAGCGAACCGGTCATCAATCGATCCGTCCTCGATCTCCTGCCGGATCGGTGCGAATTCAGCGAGGATGGCCGCCTGATCCGGGTGCGGCTCCCAACTGATGCCGACCTTGTCGAGGAAGGAAAGACACTCACCCACGGCGCGGTCGAGCTGTCCTGCGGCGGTCAGCAGCGTTATCTGCAGCCACGTCACGCTGCTCCGTTCGGCCAATGACAGATCGCGCGTGGCCAGCGCGGTGAGCCGCTGCTCAGCGTCGTGCATATGGCCAAGCAGGAATTCGCTTTCGCAAAAATTGAACGCGAATTCGAACATCAGGCGAGGATGATTTTGCCATCCATCGGGTGGCAGCAATGCCGTTCCGGCGGCGATATAGCTGCGAAACGAGGTGTACGCCGTGGATGACTTGGCTGCCTTCGCGGCAGCGAGATTCAACCGCGCGATCTCCAGGCGCTCGTCCGGATCTGTAACCAGCTTGACGCCGCGGTTCAGTTGATTGACGACCTCGAAGATGCTCTCAGCCAAGCGGGACTCATCGCTGGAATCCCGTAAGGCTCGGCCGATCCGAAGATGCGCGGCCTGGTGTCCGGCGTCCCCGATAAGGCGGTAAGCTGCCTCCTTGATCCGATCATGCGTAGAGGCGTAGCGGTCTTGGTCTCGCCGTAACAGGCCCTTCCGGACGGCGTCGGACAGGGCCGCGTGAACGTCGGCCTCGGGCATCGCGTGCAGCGTCGCGAGCGTAGCGGCATGCGACTGGTTGCCGAGGCAGGACATCGTTTCCATCAATTGTCGCGCGACCGTCGGCAGTCCCGCGAGCCGATCGGTCATCAGACTGGAAATGTCCTTCGCGGCAAGCCCTGCACGTATCGCATGGGTATTCCATATCCATGTCGATGAGTCCCGGTCGAAACGCAGATGTCCGCTTTCCGCCAGTGCTGCGATCAGTTGCCGCGACAGGAACGGGTTTCCGGCGCCGAGTTCGTGAATGACCTCGGCCAAGCTGTGAACGTCTGCGCCATCTACGCCCAGGGTCGCGGCAAGCAGTGCTTCGAGATCGTCGACCCTGAGGGGCGCCAGCACGATCTCGCGGACGCGTGTCCCGGCGGCCATGGTTCTTTGGATCAGAGCCATCAACGGGTGAGAGTCGTCCACCTCATTGCTGCGATAGGAACCGACCATGAGAAAGCACCTGATCTCGGCGTCGGCCAGAACGCCGCCGACCAAGTCGATGGTGGCGGCATCGATCCATTGCAGGTCGTCGATGAACAAGACCAAAGGCCGGCTCGCTTCCGCCAAGGCGCGCAGCAAACGCCTGAACACAAGATGGAATCGATGCCGCGCTTCCGTCGCCGGGAGGGGTATCGCCGGAGGCTGGACACCAATGATCAGTTCGAGTTCCGGAATGAGTGCAGTCAGGATCTGGCCGTTCTGTCCCACAGCGCTGGCAAGGCCGGGCTGCCAACGTGCGACAGCTGCCTCGCCCTGAGCGGAAATCTCCGACAACAGGCGTCCGAGCGCCGCGGCCAGCGTCGCGTAAGGAATATCCATCGACAACTGGTCGCATTTGCCGGCCGCAAAAAGCCCGCCGGAGGCCGTCACTTGCCGGAGCAATTCGGCGACGACGGCCGACTTTCCTGCGCCGGAAGTGCCTGACACGAGGACCAACTCGGTAGCGCCGCGGTCGGCGACTTCTTCATAGGCCGAAACGAGCTGACTCACGGTCGCGCGTCGGCCATAGAGCCGATCCGGAATGTTGATTGCGTCGGGTTTGGTGCGCCGGTCCGGCTCACCGTCGTCGGCCGGTTGCGCCCGGCCTGATGCTGGATTGATCACGACGGTGGGTGCCCTCGTTATGGTCTGCGGTCCTGCCATCCACTCTACCAGTTATTCTGCGAAGGTTAATGACCCCCGGGCTTCATCCGCCGTCTCGCCGGTAGCCGCGCATCAGGTTGCGGACTTTTGTACAAGACGGCCGACGGACCTGATGGCATGCACGTGAAAATGCAAAGTCCGGCGCCAGATCGGCTGTGGTCGCAGCAATGAACTGTTCTCAATGAACTTTTCATAGAATAGATTGCGCGGGCAATTTGTATGTCCATGACTGACTGCGTGACATGACGCCAGCCCAAGTGCACGACATGTGGAATGACGGCGACCGCGTCGCCGCACTGCGCCGCTATGAGATTCTCGACTCGGCTGCCGATGCCGACTTTTCGGACTTCATCCAGATCGCTTCCGACATCTGCCAGACGCCGATCGCCGCCATCAACCTCATCGATGGCCATCGTCACTGGACGCTGTCCGGCGTCGGGCATGGCGATCGGGAGCTTTCGCTGAATCACTCCATCTGCGCGCAAGCCATCCTTCAATCCGATCTGATGGTGATCCCGGATCTTTCGGCTGACATCCGGTTTCACGATAATCCATTGGTCGAGGCGGGGCCGAAGCTGCGGTTTTACGCGAGCGCGCAGTTGGAAACCCCCGGCGGCTTTCGCATCGGCACGGTGTGCGTGCTCGATCACGTACCAAGAGCGGACGGCCTGTCATCCCGGCAGCGGTTCACGTTGCAGGCGCTGGCCCGGCAGATCATGACCCAGCTCGAACTGCGGCGCGCGGCCATGGACCTGACGCGCGGCAATGCCGCGCGAGACCGGCTGCAGGCGTCACTGAACGAGAAGGATGTATTGCTCAAGGAAGTGCATCACCGGGTCAAAAACAACCTGCAACTCATCAGCAGCCTGCTGAATCTGCAGGCCTCGCGTATTGCGGATCCGTCCGTTGCATCGCTGTTTGCCGACAGCCGCAATCGCGTCCGGTCGATGGCCATGGTGCACGAAGATCTGTATCGCGCAGGCAATTTCGCAGAGGTCGCGATGCAGGCTCATTTGGAGGGTCTGTGTGCGCAGCTGGACCGCGCCTACGGCCTCGCCCGGGTGGACATCGTCGCCGAGAGTGACGATGTAACGCTGGACCTCAACCGAGCCGTATCGTGTGGACTGATCGTGAACGAACTCGTGTCCAACGCGCTGAAGCATGGCTTTCCGACCGAGCGGAACGGTCAGATCACCGTCCATTTCGGCGGCCGCAACAATGGCACGTGCAGTTTGACCGTGGCCGACAATGGCATCGGGCTGCCGCTCCACATCGACATCGCCTGCGCCAAATCGCTCGGATTGCAACTGGTCCGGGATCTCGTCGAGCAACTGGACGGCGTGCTGTCGGTCGACCGCAGCGAAGGGACCTGGTTTGAGGTGACGTTCGGAGATCATCGACCTAGCGGGTCGCCGAAATGAGCCCGGCGCGGATCATGATTGTCGAGGATGACCGCATCGTCGCGCGCGACATCCGCGAACAGCTGGCGCGAACCGGTCATTCGGTCTCCGGTATCACGTCGCGCGGCGAAGCCGCGGTCGAACTGGCGCTCAACACCCAGCCCGATCTGGTGCTGATGGATATCCGCCTCGAAGGCGACGTCGATGGTATCGATGCGGCCACGCAGATCCGCATCAAGTGTCAAATTCCAGTGGTTTTTCTGACCGCCTATGCTGATGACGAAACGGTTCGCCGCGCCGGCAAGGCGGAGCCGTTCGGCTATCTGCTGAAACCTTTCGAAGATCTCCAATTACGTACCGTCATCGAGATGGCGTTGTACAAGCATAGCGCCGAGCGAAAGTTGCGGGAAAGCGAGCGCCGCTATGAGGCGACGTTATCGAGCATCGGTGACGGCGTCATCGCAACGGACGAGCGAGGCCGCGTGACCTTCCTCAACCCTTCTGCGGAGATCATGACGGGGTGGGACAAAAAAGACGCCATCGGAATGCCGCTGGGGTCGATCTACCAAGTTACAGACGTTAACAGGCGCCCGGCGCAGCAGACTTCGATCGCGCGTGCATTGGCCTCGTCGCTGTCCTGCCAGACTGCAGACCAGGCCATTCTCATCTCTCGCGACGGCCGGGAGATTCCGATCGACGAGAAGTGTGCGCCGATCATCGGCGATGCCGGCAGCGTCAGCGGCGCTGTGCTTGTGCTTTCCGACACGTCGGAGCGCCGCAGGGCGGCGAGCATCTTGCAGGCTGCGCAGGCAAACTTGGCGCGCATGTCACGCGTCACGACCATGGGACAACTGACGGCGTCGATCGCCCACGAAGTGAACCAGCCACTGATGGCGGTGGTGATGAATGCAGAAGCCTGTCTGAAGTGGATGGACGGCGCACACAAGGATGTCGATGAGGCCAAGGCGGCGGCGATGCGCGCCATCTCCGAAGGGCACCGTGCAGCCAAGATCATCGAGCGCATTCGCGCCATGGCGCGCAATACGCCGGTGGCGTTCGAGCCGCTCGATATCAATGAGATGATCGAGGGGATTCTTTCGGTGGTGCGACTGGAGTTTCGCCATCAGGAGATCGCCCTCGACATCGATCTGCAGCCGCTGCCACTTCGCGTGATGGGCGACCGCATCCAGCTGCAGCAGGTGATGCTGAACCTGCTGTCCAATGCCGCGGACGCCATCAACGCGTCCGAATCGCCCGATCGAAGAGCGAGCGTCAAATCTAAGCGGGAAGCGTCGGGCGCGGTGTGTGTGACGGTCGACGACTCCGGTGTCGGCATCGCGCCCGACATTGCCGGCAAAATCTTCGATCCATTCTTCACGACCAAACCGTCGGGGATCGGGATGGGGTTATCGATCTGTCGCGACATTATCGAATCCCATGGCGGCGGATTGTGGCTTGAAGCCCAGTTTCCACAGGGGACCCGGTGTCGTTTTTCGATTCCCGAGTTGCAGGCTTAGGTGCACCGCGTGACTGAAACTTCAAAGGCTATCGCGGGCATTGTTGCCGTCATCGACGATGACCAGGGCGTGCGCGTCGCGCTTGACGGCATGCTGCGGTCGGTCGGGTTGCAAGTCGTCTCGTTTGCATCGACGCAGGACTATCTCGACGAAGAAACGCTCGATGGCTATGGCTGCATCATTCTTGACGTTCGGCTTCCCGGCCGCGGGGGGCTTGACTTTCAGGATGATCTGACAAAGCTGAACGTGTCCACGCCGGTGATCATCATCAGCGGTCATGCCGACGTGCCGATGTCGGTCCGCGCCATGAAGGCGGGTGCTATCGAGTTCCTGACCAAACCTGTACGGGCGCAGGACCTCCTTGATGCCGTCGGTTCAGCGCTGGCGCAGGAGCGCGTTGCGCGCCTCCAGGCACGGCGGGCCGCAAGTCTCACGCGAGATTATGAGACACTGACGAGCCGGGAGCGCGAGGTGTTCGAACACGTTGCGAGCGGTCTCATGAACAAGCAGATTGCGGCCGTGCTCGGACTAAGCGAAGCGACGGTCAAACTTCATCGCGGGTCGGTGATGCGCAAGATGCGCGCCGGATCCATTGCCGACCTGGTCCGCATGGCGGACCGGTTGGACGAGGGCTAGGTGAGGGAGTTCCAACGGCAGCGCTGTTTATACGGTGATCGATGCATTCTAGAGCGGTTCATCTGTCTGGGTGCAGGTGCAGCGCGGCGTTGGCTTCGCGCCAACCTGGCCAGTAATGAACATTCGAATGTATAAAGCCGCTTCGGGTCACCGTTCGCCTCGCTTCAGCAATGAGGCGGCGCTTTCAATGTGCTTCAAAA
>SDZE01000437.1 GCA_004173095.1 Bradyrhizobiaceae bacterium | reverse complement strand
GCGAGATATTTCGCGGCCCCCAGCAGCATGGTGGTGTGGCCGTCATGGCCGCAGGCATGCATGCGGCCTGCATTTTGCGAGCGATGCGCGAAGTCATTGCCCTCGTCCATCGGCAGCGCATCCATGTCGGCACGCAAGCCGATGGCGCGATTGCTGCCGGCCTGATGGCGGCCACGAATGACACCGACAAGCCCGGTGCCACCGAACCCGCGATGCACCTCGACTCCCCAACCGGCCAGCTTTTGCGCGACGATTGCGCTGGTGCGCTCCTCCTCGAATCCGATTTCCGGATGCGCATGAAAATCCCGGCGCCAGGTGGTCATTTCAGAATGGAGTTCGTCGAGGCGGGTGCGCGGGCTCATGCGGGTCTCACTGATGCATTAAGGGTGCTGACGCATGATGCTGCCCCAACGCGCCTGCAAGGCAAAGAGCAAAGCTGCGTCACTCGGCTGAAAATCCGAACGGGACGCTGAGCGTTCGGAAATCATCGGGCAGCAGTTCACGGCCGATGGGTAGCGCCGAGCGCGCGGTGCACCGTGGACGATGACAGACGCGGCATGCGACGCCCACGGGCGTCGGCGCATCCGCGCGCGGGCCGGCACCATCGCGCGTGTAGATCAATTGGCCCGCATGTTCGGCCGCGCAGCCGACCGCGATCGCACGCTCGATGCGCTGGGCACCGAATGAGCCGCCGCCCGCGGTGACCGTGCGCGCGATCGAAAAGAAGCGCTGCCCGTCGGGCAATTCGAGCCACTGCGTGACCAGTTCGCGCGGCGTGCGAAACACATTGTGCACCGACCAGAGCGGACACGCGCCGCCGTGTTTGGCGAACGGGAAACCGGCGCCGTCGAGCAGTTTGGAAATATTGCCGGCCGGATCGACGCGCACCAGAAAGAACGGCACCTTCTCCGCTCCGGGCCGCTGCAGCGTGGTGACGCGATGGGCAACCTGCTCGAAGCTCACGCCGAATTGGCGTGCGAGGGCTTCGAGATCGTAACGGCGGGCCTCTGCCGCGCGCGCGAACGCAGCGTAGGGCATCACGATCGCCGCAGCCGCATAACCGGCGAGCGCGCGGCGTGCGAGCAGTTCGGAGCTCTTGTTGGTGAATTTGCTGTCGTCGAGCGCGGTGCCGATCTCGTTGCCGAGTTCGAGATAGGCCACTTGCTGGGCCAACTGGAAATTCAGACTGGCCGTATCGAGCGAATCCTCCAGCAGCAATTGCCGCCGATGCAGATCGAGCCGCCTGACGGAACCGAGCATGACGTCCGGCGGCAGATAGCGCACCTGCAATTTGTGGCGCGTCTTCAATCGTTCGATCAGGCCGGCGCTGCCCGACGCGGTCTGTGCGATACGTTCAGCCGCATCGTCGAGCGGCGCAAAATTATTGTGACGGGCGGCGAGGAAGCGGCGCACTTCGGCGACGGGATCGGCGGCGTCATAGCCACCGCCGGACTCCAGCGTCACGCTTGCCGAGGCCGGGCCGCGGCGCTCGGCCAGCGCGAGCTGCTCTTCGCGATATGCCGTGTAGAGCCGCAAGAATGCCTCGGCCATGCCGGGATAGCTGACAGCGAGATCGCTGATTTCGAGCGAGGGGATATCGATGTCCGAGAACATCGGCTCCTTAAGAATCGACTGCAGCCGCGCGGTGGTATCGGCACCGCCGTCACCGGCGAGATCAGCGAGATCGATGGTGTATGTGCGGGCCAGCCGCAGCAGCATATCGGCCGTCATCGGCCGCTGATTCCGCTCCAGCAGCGCCACGTAGGGCGCCGAGATTTCCAGATCGGCCGCCATATCGGCCTGGGTCAGCCCAAGATCACGTCGCAACCGTCGGAGACGCGGGCCAATGAAGACAGAACGACCGCCCGATGGCGCCATGTAGCCACTCCATTACCTTTGTCATCACCTTACAACATTACATGCGCTGTTTGTAAAGTATGACAAGTTAGCCGCGATCTGTCTAGCGCCCGCCGATCCGCCGCTTAGAACAGGCGTTAGACACTCAGTCGAATACGAAGGGATCGGACCCATGAATTTTCAACCGCGTGATATCGACCAGTTCACCCGCACCGGCTCCTATGCCAGCGAAGTCGAGGCCGCGGCCGCGCTGCTGAAGACGCAGCCGACCTGGAATGGCGTCACCGCCGAGGCCATCGCCCGCATGCGTTTGCAGAACCGCTTCAAGACCGGTCTCGACATAGCCCGCTTCACGGCGGCGCAGATGCGCGCCGACATGGCCCGCTATGACCAGGATGCCACCAAATACACCCAGTCGCTCGGCTGCTGGCACGGCTTCATCGCGCAGCAGAAGCTGATTTCGGTGAAGAAGCATTTCGGCACCACCGACCGTACCTATCTCTACCTGTCGGGCTGGATGATCGCAGCGCTGCGGTCCGAATTCGGCCCGCTGCCCGACCAGTCGATGCATGAGAAGACCTCGGTGCCGGCGCTGATCGAAGAGCTCTACACCTTCCTGCGCCAGGCCGACTCGCGTGAGCTGAGCAACACCTTCCGTGCGCTCGATGCGGCCCGCAAGGCTGGCGACAAGGCCAAGGAAGAAGAGCTGATCGGCACGATCGACAATTTCCAGACCCACGTCGTCCCGGTCATCGCCGATATCGATGCCGGCTTCGGCAACGCGGAAGCAACCTATCTGCTGGCCAAGAAGATGATCGAAGCCGGCGCCTGCGCGCTGCAGATCGAGAACCAGGTCTCTGACGAGAAGCAGTGCGGCCATCAGGACGGCAAGGTCACCGTGCCGCATGAGGTCTTCCTGGCGAAGATCCGCGCCTGCCGCCACGCCTTCCTCGAACTCGGTGTCGAAGACGGCGTCGTCGTCACCCGCACCGACTCGCTTGGCGCCGGCCTGACCCAGCAGATCGCCGTCAGCCACAAGCCGGGCGATCTCGGCGACCAGTACAACAGCTTCCTGGATTGCGAAGAAGTCGATGCGTCCAACATCGGCAATGGCGATGTCGTCATCACCCGCAACGGCAAGCTGATGCGTCCGAAGCGCCTGCCGAGCAACCTGTACCAGTTCCGCGAAGGCACCGGCCAGGACCGCGTCGTGCTCGACTGCATCACCTCGCTGCAGAACGGCTCCGACCTGCTGTGGATCGAAACCGAGAAGCCGAATATCGAGCAGATCGCCGTGATGGTCGATCGTATTCGCGAAGTGATCCCGAATGCGAAGCTGGCCTACAACAACTCGCCATCGTTCAACTGGACGCTGAACTTCCGCTGGCAGGTGTTCGACGAGATGAAGGCGGCCGGCAAGGATGTCAGCAAGTACAACCGCGCCGAACTGATGAAGGAAGAATATGACCAGACCCCGCTGGCCAAGGAAGCCGATGAACTGATCCGCACCTTCCAGGCGGATTCGGCCAAGCGCGCCGGCATCTTCCACCACCTGATCACGCTGCCGACCTATCACACGGCGGCGCTGTCCACCGATACGCTCGCAAAGGCCTATTTCGGCGAACAGGGCATGCTCGGCTACGTCAAGAATGTTCAGCGCGAGGAAATCCGCCAGGGCATCGCCTGCGTCAAGCACCAGAACATGGCCGGCTCCGACATCGGCGACGACCACAAGGAATATTTCGCGGGTGAAGCCGCTTTGAAGGCGGGCGGCGCTCACAACACGATGAACCAGTTCGGCTAACAACGGCCAACATCGTCCAACGCAAAAGATCGGCCCGGATTCCTGATGGAATCCGGGCCGATCTCATTCGTGCAATTGCTGCGCTTTCGAAATGGATGCCCTATAAAGTGACAGCGTGTCTAAGTTTTAATCGTTCTAAACTTTGAATGTCGTCAATCCGCCGGCTCGGCGACGGCTTCCTGATCAGCACGCGCTGCGACAATGCGCTGCATCATGGTGAGGAAAAGAGTGCGCTCGGCGCCGCTCAGAGGTGCGAGCGTTTCGCGGTGTGCTTCGCGCGCCACGCCCTCGATTTCGCTCAGCATTTTTGCCCCCGCCGGCGTCAGCCTGCAAACCCGCGCGCGCCGGTCGTCGTCACTGACCGGGCGCTCCACCAGATCGCGCGCCTCCAGGCGCTTCAGCGCCCCCGTCGTCGTCGTCCGATCCAGAGCAATATCAGCAGCTAAGCTCGTTTGATCCGCCGTTCCGCGAACCGCAAGCGCCGACAGCAGGCTGTACTGCAGCGGCGTCATGTCGAACTCCGCGCAGGCCTCCTGAAACAGTGCGACATGGATCTGATGCAGCCGGCGGATCAGATAGCCCGGCCGCTGCTCCAGCGGCCATGGCTTGTGCACTGCAGCTGCACGCTTCGTTTTCTTGACAGGCACGCTGGATCTCCGATGCCGACTCACCTCGGCGATTGCGTTTAATCAATCATGGCATGGGCTTTGCTTCAGTCAAATACGAAGTATGCTTCGTATTTTCCCGAGAGCGCGAAAGCCGGCAGGGGAAGTATCGAGCAGACAACACTGGAGACCGACTATGTCCGTTATTGCCTCATACGACATCTTGCTGCGCGGCGGCCGCGTTATCGATCCGGCAGCCGGTATCGACGGCATCAAGGATGTCGCCATCCGCAACGGCAAGATCGCCGCGGTGCAGTCCGACATATTGCCGACCAGCGCCCGCGAGGTGATCGACGTCACCGGCAAGCTGGTGCTGCCGGGCCTGATCGATACCCATGGTCATGTCTTTCAATATGTCTCCGGCCGCTTCGGCATGAATCCGGACATGGTCGGCGTGCAGTCTGGCGTCACCACGCTGGTCGATCAGGGCGGGCCATCCTGCATGACGCTGCCCGGCTTCCGTCACTTCATCGCAGAGCCCGCGAAGTCACGCGTCTACGCATTTCTTTCCGCATATCTCGTTGGCGGCCTCGAAGGGCACTTCTATCCGAATCTTTACAGCCCCGATGGCGTGGATATCGACGCGACCGTGAAATCGGCGGTCGCCAATCGCGATCTGGTGCGGGGCATCAAGGCTCACGCAGAGATCGGTGGCTTCGCGCGCTGGGGCATTCGCGTCATCGAGATGGCCGCAGAAATCGGCAAGCGTGCCGAACTGCCCGTCTATGTGCATTTCGGCCAGCTCTGGGGCCTGCCTGAGTCAGGCACCAATGGCGAGGATGTCGATACGATCCTGGAGCGCGTCATTCCGCTCCTGAAGGAAGGCGACGTGCTGGCGCATCCGTTCACGCGGCATCCCGGCGGCTTCGTCAATCGCGAAGGCGACGTGCATCCGGTGATCCAGGCCGCGATCGATCGCGGTCTCAAGATCGACGTCGGCCATGGCAGCCACTTCTCATATCGCCTTGCCAAGAAGGCGATCGCCGCCGGCATCGTGCCGAACACGCTTGGCGCCGACATTCACGGCTATAACACCGATGTTCCCGCGCCGTCCGGCACGCCCGACGAGCACGAGGACGACGAGAACCATCCGTTCAAGGGCCAGGCGAAATTCAGTCTGGTGCAGGCGATGAGCTCGATGATGGCACTCGGCCTGACGCTGGAGCAGGTGGTGCCGATGGTGACATCCAATCCGGCCAAGATGATAGGCCTGTCCGACCAGATCGGTTCGATGAAGGTCGGCATGGATGCCGACGTGTCCGTGCTCACGCAGATGCCAGGCAAATTTATCCTGCGCGACAACGAGGACACCAAGACCGTGTCCGACGGGTTGCTGCAGCCGGCCTTCTGCCTGCGCGCCGGCACCCGCTTCGATGCCGTCGCCCCGATCCTGCCCGCAGCCGTCGCAGCCTGAACGATGCGTAACGAGCGAGACATTGCGCCAGCCAGTCCTGCCTCACGGCAGGGCGTCGGTGCGCGCGTGCCGCGCAAGGAAGATGACCGCTTGATGCGCGGCCGGGGTCAGTTCGTCGGCGATATCCGATTGGCCGGCCTTCAGGACGTCGCCTTCGTACGCAGTCCGCTCGCCCATGCGCGCATCAAGGCCATCCATGTGCCCGAGCGCTACCGTGACGTCGTGTTCACGGCCGAGGATCTCGTTGGCATCAAGCCGATCCGCGCGGTGACCTCGCTCGCCGGATTCAAAGTGTCCGATCAACCGATCCTCGCCACCGGCAAAGTGCGTCAGGTCGGCGAGTTGATCGCGATGTGCGTCGCGCCCAGCCGCGCCGAAGCGGAAGACATCGCTGCCGCCGTCACCCTCGATCTCGAGGAACTGCCCGCGGTTTACGACATGCGCAAGGCGATGGAGCCCGGCGCACCGCTGGTGCACGAGCACTGGGGCGACAATGTTTTCCTTGAAAGCTTCTTCGAGACCAATATCGAATCGGCGTTCGACGCGCCGATCAAGGTGACGCGCGAAATCTCGACCGCGCGGCAATGCATGTCGCCGCTCGAAGGCCGCGGTGTCGTTGCCAGTTTCGATCATCGTCTCGATCAGCTCACGCTCCATTCGGGCAGCCAGATGCCGCATATCGTGCGCAACGGCCTGTCCGACTGCCTTGGGATGGATCAAGGGCAAATCAGAATCGTCTCCCCCGACGTCGGCGGCGGCTTCGGGCACAAGGGCATTCTGCTGCCGGAAGAAGTTTGCCTGTCCTGGCTGACCATGCAGCGCGGCTTCCCCGTGCGCTGGATCGAGGATCGTCGCGAACACCTCACCGCCGCAGCCAATTGCCGCGAGCATTTCTACAAGATCACCGTCTATGCCGATCGTGACGGCACGCTGCGCGGCATCGATTGCGAGGCGCTGGTCGATTCCGGCGCTTACTCGTC
>SDZE01000175.1 GCA_004173095.1 Bradyrhizobiaceae bacterium | reverse complement strand
TCAAGTATCTGATCCCGCGCGAAGCCAATGACCCGGTGATCCTGAAATCGACCGGTGAAACCACTGCGATCATGTATCTCGGTTTCTCCAGCGACGAATTGTCGGGCTCGGCGATCTCCGACTATCTGACGCGCGCGGTGCAGCCGGTGCTGTCGACGGTGGACGGCGTGGCCAATGCCGAAATCCTCGGCGGCCAGACCTTTGCGATGCGACTGTGGCTCGATCCGCAGCGGATGAATGGCCGCGGTGTGTCGTCCGACGACGTGGTCAATGCGATCCGCTCCAACAACTTCCAGGCAGCGGCGGGCCAGACCAAAGGTTATTACATCGTCTCCAACGTCACCGCGAATACCGATCTGCAGAATGTCGGTGATTTCAAGCGGATGATCATCAAGGCAAAGGATGGCGGGTTCGTCCGCATGGAGGACATCGCCACTGTCGAACTGGCGGCGCAGAGCACCGATGCGTCGGTGGCGTTCTCGGGCGAGCGGGCCATCTTCATCGGCGTGAAATCCACGCCGCTGGGCAATCCGCTCAACATCGTCAAGGGCGTCCGCGATCTGTTCCCCGAACTCGAACGCAACCTGCCGCCGTCGCTGAAAATGAAGGTGGCTTACGACTCCACCAAATTCATCACCTCGTCGATCGAGGAGGTGCGCAATACGCTGATCGAAGCGGTGGTGATCGTCGTGGTCGTCATCTTCCTGTTCCTGGCGTCGCTGCGTTCGGTCATCATTCCGGTGGTGACGATCCCGCTGTCGCTGATCGGCGTCTGCAGCCTGATGCTGGTGGCCGGTTTCAGTTTCAACCTGCTGACGCTGCTGGCCATGGTGCTCGCCATTGGCCTCGTGGTGGACGACGCCATCGTGGTGGTGGAGAACATCCATCGCCATCTGGAGGAGGGTAAACCGCCCGTGCAGGCGTCGCTGGAAGGCGCGCGCGAGATCATCGGTCCGGTCATCTCCATGACCATCACGCTGGCGGCGGTTTACGCGCCGATCGGCTTCCTCGGCGGTCTCACCGGCGCACTGTTCCGCGAATTCGCCTTCACTCTGGCCGGCTCGGTGATCGTGTCGGGCGTCATTGCGCTGACGCTGTCGCCGATGATGTGCTCGGTGCTGCTGAAGCAGGAAGAGCCGGGGTGGTTCGCCAGGAAGGTGGACAAGGTGTTCGGCGCCACCACGCGCTGGTATGGCCGACAGCTCGATCGTTCGCTCGACTATCGGCCGATCACCGCCTTGTTTGCCGTGGTCGTGCTCGGCCTGGTCGCCTTCATGTATATGCACACGTCGAAGGAACTGGCACCCGAGGAGGATCAGGGCATCCTGTTCGCGATCACCAAGGGACCGAAATACGCCAACATCGACTACTCCGATTATTACGGAGAGAAGATGGACAAGGTGTTCGCTTCATTCCCGGAAACCGATCTGCGATTTATCATCAACGGCATCAACGGGCCGAACAACGGCATCGCCGGCATGCTGCTGAAGCCGTGGGATGAGCGCACGCGTTCCACTAACAAACTCAAGCAGCCGGTGCAGAACGAACTCAGTAAGATCGAGGGCGTCAATGCCTTCGCCTTCAACCTGCCGGCTCTGCCAGGCGGTCCTGGCGGATTGCCGATCCAGATGGTGATCAACACCGTCGGCAGCTTCCAGTCGGTCTATGAGGAGATGGTGAAGCTGAAGGCCGAAGCGCGGAAGAGCGGTCTGTTCATCGTCTCGGACAGCGACCTCGACTTCAACCAGCCGGTGGTGCGGGTGAGCGTCGACCGCTCGAAGGCGAACGATCTGGGTGTCACCATGCAGAGCCTCGGCAACACGCTGGCGGTGCTGCTCGGCGGCAACTACATCAACCGCTTCAACCTCGAAGGACGCTCCTATCAGGTAATCCCACAGGTGCCGCGCGCGATGCGCATCTCGCAGGATTCGCTGTCCAACTACTATGTGCCGACGGCTACGGGGCAGCAGGTGCCGCTCTCGACGCTGGTGAAGGTAGAGACCGGCACCAATCCGAACGCGCTGTCGCATTTCAACCAGCTCAATTCGGCGACCTTCCAGGCCGTGCCGATGCCGGGCGTCACGGTCGGTCAAGCCGTGGACTTCCTGGAGGCGGAAGCCAAGAAGCTGCCGGCCGGCTTCAATCACGACTATCTCGCCGATAGCCGTCAATATGTGCAGGAAGGCAACCAGCTGGCCGTGGCGTTCGGCTTCGCGCTGATCATCATCTTCCTGGTGCTGGCGGCACAGTTCGAGTCGATCCGCGATCCGCTGGTGATCATGATCTCGGTGCCGATGGCGATCTCGGGGGCCCTGATCCCGCTGTTCTTCGGGGCCGCGACGATCAACATCTATACCCAGGTGGGTCTGTTGACGCTGGTCGGCCTGATCTCGAAACACGGCATCCTGATGGTGGAGTTCGCCAACGAACTGCAGCTCAAGGAAGGTCTGGATCGTCGCTCGGCCATCGAAATGGCGGCCCGGGTCCGTCTGCGTCCGATCCTGATGACGACGGCGGCGATGGTGACCGGCCTGCTGCCGCTACTGACCGCATCGGGCGCCGGCGCTGCAAGCCGCTTCTCGATCGGCCTCGTGGTCGTCTCGGGCATGATGATCGGTACGCTGTTCACGCTGTTCGTGCTGCCGGCCGTCTATGTGGCCATTGCGACCGATCACCGCGCCGGCAAGGAGAGCCAGCGCGCCAGGGAGATCGCGGATTTCGATCTGAAGCACGCGAAGACGACGTGATGTACAAGGTGACGCATAGGCCATTGCGGCGCTGAGCTTGCAGGGATACATGGATTGAGGTTGGATGGCGGATCGCTCAATGCGGTCCGCCATTTCGTTTGGGCGGACATCCCCCGGAGGAGCCCCCTCGATGACGCGTGATTTTACGCCCGGCAACTATCGTTACATCCCTGCGCTGTTTCAGTATTCGAGCGGCGCTGCCGCGTTTGCGGGTTACGAGATCGAGCGCGTCCGTTTCGATACGTGGTTGCCGTTGGCAGAAGGCTTTGCGCGCATTGCCGAATATATTCGCGCAGCCGGACGTCCTTTGACATCGTTCTGCGCCTGCGAATTGCGCTCGCCTGCGGTCGTTAATGAATCCGGCTTTCGCACATTCAACGAGCACTACGTCAAGAGGCTCGCCGAATGGGGCATCTTCGACGGCACCGACAATCCGGTCGCGCGCAGCAATGTCTGTCTCGAAATCGAGCCGCCGAGCGAGCCGTCCTTCTATGCATTCTCCTTTGTGCGGGAATCGACGGGCGCCGGATCGAGCTTCGTCATCGCGGGCGGCGCCGAAGCGCGCAGCGGTCCGGGCACATATCCCGAGCGCATCGTGCGTTACCGCGAAACCTCGGCCGATGCCTTTCGCGACAAGGCACGCATGACCATGACCAATATGGAAGAACGCCTCGACGCATTCGGGTTCGGCTGGAAGGATACGACGGCCACGCAGGTTTATACCGTTCATGATTTTCACGCCGTTGCTGCCGGTGAACTGGTGAAGCGCGGCGCCGCGCGTCAGGGCATGACGTGGCACTTCGCGCGTCCGCCCGTTGTCGATCTCGAATTCGAGATGGATACGCGACGGGTGATGCGTGAATTCGTGATCTAAACTGCCGTGGTCGCTGACCCTCATGGTGAGGAGGCGCGAAGCGCCGTCTCGAACCATGAGACTGTGACGCTCGGTGCCTGCGGCCATCCTTCGAGACGCCGCGCGATGCGCGGCTCCTCAGGATGAGGGCAAGGTGGACTGAGGTCACGCCGCGCGTGCGGACTCGCTCAAATGCGCAGCGACGATGCGAAGGTCATTGACGAAGTTTTCGTATTCGCGCGCCTTGGCATCTTCATCCGGCAAACGCAGCAGATAAGACGGATGCACGGTGACGAGCACGCGCGTGCCGTCGTCGAGATCAATCACGCGCCCGCGGGTCTTGCCGATCGGCACCACTTTGCCGAGCACGCTTTGCGCAGCGGTCGCGCCCATCGCGACGACAAGTTCGGGTTTCACCAGCGCCTTCTCGCGCTCATACCAGGGCCGACACGCCTTGATCTCCGGCGTCGCCGGTTTCTGGTGCAGACGGAATTTGCCGCGCGGCACGAATTTAAAATGCTTAACCGCATTGGTCACATAGACCTTGTCCCGGATGATGCCGGCTTCTTTCAATGCCTTGTTGAGCATCTGTCCGGCCGGTCCGATGAACGGTTCGCCGCCGAGGTCTTCCTTGTCGCCGGGCTGTTCGCCGACCATCATCACCGACGCCTTCTGCGGGCCGACGCCGAACACGGTCTGCGTCGCGTCCTCCCACAACGGGCAGGCGCGGCAATGCGCGGCTTCGGCGCGCAGTGCGTCGAGGCTGCTGTCGCTCTCCGGTGACGGTGTCGTTGCCATCGATGCTGTCATGCTGTCCTCCCGTCGCTGCAGTTTTTTCGGAATGGTCGCTTCGGCGGCGATCATCTCGCCGGTGACGCGTTCCGCCTTGTCGATCAATGGCTTGATCAGCGCGGCCTCGGGCAGGTTGCGCCAGTATTTCTTCGGCATCTCGTTCTGCATCGCCTTGGTCTTCAGCCGTGCCGGATTGAAGATGTTGGCGTAGTAGGTCAGCCACACCTCTTCGAGTCGGTCGCTTGATGGCGCCATCGACTTATCGACGCCGGGCGTAAACGACACAGCATGCCCGTCCCAATGTGCGCATAGATCCGGCGTCAGGATCGACCACGCCATGTCGGCGAAACGCCGCGCAAAGAACGGTGCTCCCAGTTCGACGATGTGATGATCCGGCTCGAACCAGGCCACGAAATGCGATTTCGGCTCACGGCCGATCTCGCGAAAGCGCACGAAGGCGTGCATCTTGTGCTCGTCGCGGCGGATCGCCTTGGCCATGCTTTCGAGTTTAGACGTGTCTGCATCGGTGGCCAGTTGCAGCAGATCGTAATTACTGCGCAGCCGCCACAACATGCGATAGAGCAGGGCAAAGCGCTGCGGGTCGCGGTGCAGGATGACGGTCTTTGCGAGAGCGACGAATGGTGCGGGGACATTGAACGTGCCGCTGATATCTTCGAGCGGCGCAGTCTGTGCCGCAGGAAACAGCTGTGGCTCGTCACCGCCCGCGACGATCCAAGTCACATCCGCGGGCGCAACACCGTTCATTGCTAACCGACGCGCCGCCTTGCGCCAGCCGTCGAAATCGGTCTCGCCATCAAGGGTGATGGTATGCATTCGAATGTCCCTTGCAACAATCCCCACCCTCATCCTGAGGCGCCGCGAAGCGGCGTCTCGAAGGATGAATGTTCAACGCCTGTGGCCATCCTTCGAGACGCCGCGCGATGCGCGGCTCCTCAGGATGAGGGAAGAGCGTGTTGCTAGAAAGCAAAGCCCAATTGCTTGGCTTTCGGCTTGAAGCGTTCGGCCAGTTGCGTGCTGTCGAGCAGATGCACGGCCGGCCGATGGTCGGGAAGAACGATGAACGGCAAGGCCTTGTTCCGCGGAATGTGAAGCTTGGCGAGGTCGCCGACGCGGATCGACGAAATGCGCCGGGTTTCGATGATCCGCTGGACCGCGCGGGCACCAAAACCTGGTACGCGTAGCAGGTCTTCGCGGCTCGCACGGTTGATGTCGAGCGGGAAGCGGTCGCGATGGCGCAGCGCCCAGGCGAGCTTGGGGTCCATGTCGAGCGACAGCATGCCGTTATCGCCAGCCACGATCTCATCAGCATCGAAACCATAGAAGCGCATCAGCCAGTCGGCCTGATAAAGCCGATGCTCGCGCATCAAAGGCGGCGCGCTTAGCGGCAAGGATCGGCTGGCATCCGGGATCGGACTGAAGGCGGAGTAATACACGCGTTTGAGATTGTAGGAGCCATAGAGATTGGCCGAGGTCTTGATGATGGTGGCATCATTGGCGCTGTCGGCGCCGACGATCATCTGCGTACTTTGTCCTGCCGGCGCAAAGCGCGGCGCGGTGCGGCCGCGCGGTGTCGGCTTTGCGCCTTCGCGGGCTTCGTCGAGCTTGAGCCGCAAACGTCCCATGGTGCGACGGATGGCACGGACGTCCTTCTCCGGCGCCAGTTGCTTCAGGCTGCCTTCGTCCGGTACCTCGATATTGATCGAGAGCCGGTCGGCATATTTGCCGGCTTCGGTGATCAGCGCATCGTCGGCTTCCGGAATTGTCTTGAGATGAATGTAGCCGCGAAAGTGATGCTCCTCGCGCAGTTTTCGCGCGACGGCGACGACTTGCTCCATCGTGTAGTCCGGGCTGCGGATGATGCCCGACGACAGGAACAGCCCTTCGATGTAATTGCGGCGATAGAAGTCCAGCGTCAGTTGCACCACCTCGTCGACGGTGAAACGCGCGCGCGTCACATTGCTTGAGGCGCGGTTGACGCAATAAAGACAATCGAAATTGCAGGCATTGGTGAGCAGGATCTTCAGCAGCGAGATGCAACGGCCGTCCGGCGCGTAAGAGTGGCAGATCCCCATGCCGGCATCGGTGGAGCCGATCCCCTTGCCGTCGCGGGAGTCCCGTTTCTCGGTACCGCTGGATGCGCAGGACGCATCGTATTTCGCGGCATCGGCAAGGATCTCCAGCTTACGCTTTACGTCCATTCTTGAATCCCTTTGATTCCATTCGCGAAAAAATTTGGTCGCGACGCCCGGCTGAATCTCGATTGACTCGTTTGGGGCCGGGGGCTTTATATAGAACACATCATGAACAAATGAGCCAGTCACGGGTTCATTGAAAACCCTGTTTTGGCAAAG
>SDZE01000430.1 GCA_004173095.1 Bradyrhizobiaceae bacterium | reverse complement strand
TCATTGACCTGCACGATGGCGGGCTGGCTGCGCGACCGAAAGGCGAAGATCGCCGACGTCACCGTTTCCGTGTAGTTGCCCTTATAGATCGGGACGATGCGATAGCCGCTCTGCGTCGCATTGAAATCGGCCGCGATCTTCTCGACCTGGCGTCCGAGCTGGCCGGACATCGCGTGCCACCATTGAACGTCGACCACGGCCCATGCCGGAGCCGCCGCCAGCAATATGGACATGGCCAGCGCGTAGCATCCGAACGTCAGTTTTCGCATCGTCCAATCCAGACTATCGCAGCGCCGCCCGGCCCCGGAATATCATCAATCCGTCGCACGACGACGGCCGCTGGCAAGCCTGTTGCTTATATAGCTGCAGACTTACGTTGAATTCCAATGCCTTTCGGTTCAATCGCAAGTATAGCTGCATGGGTATCGGAAAGACTATATCAGGCTGAACCTTTCCCTGGGTCAGATGACACACTCGTGGTGACGAACCAAAGTGACGTATCGGAAGACCGGGACGGGCTGGCGGCGCAGAGCCGAACCGGCATCGTCGGACTCGTGCGTGCGATTCCGATCCGCTGGCGGATTCTCTCCATCGCAGCGCTCAACTCGGCCGTCGTGTTGGTGCTTGCCGGCCTGATCTGGAGCGGCTCGCGGGTCCTGTCCTCGGCCTGGGAAGATGTCCGTCAGGTGCGGCAGTCGGACCAGGTGCTGGCGCTGCTCGAGAGCGAGACCAGCCGGCTGCAGAACCTGATCCACCGCTACATCAACCAGCCGAGTCCCGAGCTGTTTGCCGAGATCCTGTTGCTGCGCGAAGCGGTGCTGGGCACGCTCAATACCCGCGCCTCCACCGACCCGATGATTTCAGGGTCAGTCGAAGAACTGGAGCGCGTCACCGAACGCTTCCTGAGCGGTTTCGGCGAATTGCGGACGTTGCAGACCACCATCGCCAGGACCTACGAGAACCAGGTGCTTGGCCCGGCCAAGGACATGGCAGGCCTGTATTCCATCATCGAAGGCGCGACCGGCCAGCGCGACGCGCTGATCTGGCCGGCGCTCGGCAAATCGCGCGAGGCCTTCACCGCCATGCTGGTGGCGGCCAATTCCTATTATCTGTCGCTGGCCTCGGCGTCGGCGGAAGACGCCCGGCGCAATGCGGCGACGATCGAGCGCACCATTCCCGTGATGACCGATCTGGCCGACAACGACCTTCAACGCACCGCGCTGCAGCGGCTGAACGATCGCGCCATTGCATTGCGCGAGGGCCTCGCCAAACTATCGGAGCAATTGACGAGCCGCACCGATTTGTTGCGCAACTCCA
This sequence comes from Bradyrhizobiaceae bacterium, assembly GCA_004173095.1. Lineage (GTDB taxonomy): Bacteria > Pseudomonadota > Alphaproteobacteria > Rhizobiales > Xanthobacteraceae > Tardiphaga. The sequence goes on along the minus strand of SDZE01000430.1, from coordinate 25,499 downwards.
TTGACGCCAGCCAGGCCGAAACCATCGCCGCCATCGACGGCTTGTCGGTGAAGATGCGGCAGCGCGAGCAGAGCGCGCAGACCACTTTCGCGCGGACGCTGGCCGCGATCTCCCGCAACGTGATGGTGATCGCCGGCGCCTTCCTCGGCATCATCCTCATTGCCGGCATCGTCATCACGCTCAGCATCCGCCTGCCGCTGCGGCAGATCATGTTGTCGATGAAAGCCATTGCCTCCGGCGATCTCGACCGCAAGGTGCAGGGCACGTCGGCCCGCGACGAGGTCGCCGCCATGGCGCGTGCGGTAGAGGTGTTCCGTCAGAACGCCATCGCCAAGCGCGCCGCCGAGAAAGAGTTGCGGGCTGCCAAGGAAAAGGCCGAAGGCGCGCTGATCGAGCTCAACACCGCCCAGCAGAACCTGATCGATGCCGAACGTCTCGCCGCGCTCGGCGGCCTGGTCGCAGGTGTCGCCCATGAGGTCAATAATCCGATCGGCATCAGCCTGACGGTGGCATCGAGCTTCGCCCGCCGCGTCGAGATGTTCGATGCCGAGCTGCGCTCCAAAGCGCCGTTGAAGCGCTCGCAGCTGGAGGACTTCGTCAGGACCTCGCAGGACGCCGCCCGACAGCTGGTCGTCAACCTGCACCGCGCCGGCGACCTGATCCAGTCCTTCAAGCAGGTTGCGGTGGATCGTTCGCATGCCGAACGCCGCCAGTTCAGCCTCGGTGAGGCGACCGACCAGATTATCGCCAGCCTGCGCCCGGTGCTGAAGAAGGCGCCGATCAGCATTACCGTGGATGTCCCTGACGGCCTGCTGGTGGATGGTTATCCCGGCTCCTACGGCCAGATCCTGACCAACCTGTTTCTCAACGCCGCGACTCACGCCTTTGCCGACGGCCAATCCGGCGCCATCACGATCACCGCCCGGCCGCGCGGTGCCGACGAGATCGAAATCAGCTTCAGTGACAACGGTGTGGGCATGGGACCCGACGTTCAACGGCAGGCTTTCGATCCGTTTTTTACCACCCGGCGCAACGACGGCGGCACCGGCCTCGGCCTGCATATCGTCTACAATCTGGTCACCCAGCAGCTGGGCGGCCGCATGATGCTGGAGTCCCGGCTGGGACACGGCACGACTTTTCGCATTATCATGCCGCGGACTGCCGCCGGTGCTGCCGGCGCAATGGACGGAACGACACAATGGCCGAGCAGGACGATGTCCTCCACCTGATCGAAGACGATGGCGTGGCTCCAGCGGAGTCCGACGCCCGGAAATGGAAGATCGCCGTCATCGACGACGATCAGGCTGTGCATGAGGGGACGCGCTTTGCGCTCAGCGACTATGCCCTGAACGGCCAGTCGCTGGAGATCCTGTCGGCCTTCTCGGCCGCGGAGGGGCGCGAATTGCTGCGTGACAATCCCGACGTCGCCGTGGTGCTGCTCGACGTCATCATGGAAACCGACGATGCCGGCCTCGAACTGGTGGAGCATATCCGCAACACACTGCACAACGAGACCGTCCGCATCATCCTGCGCACCGGCCAGCCCGGCCAGGCCCCGGAACGTCGCGTCATCGTCGATTACGACATCAATGATTACAAGGCGAAGACCGAACTCACCGCCGACAAGCTGTTCACATCGCTGACATCGGCGCTGCGCTCCTATCAGCAGCTCGAGCGCATGATGCAGACCCGGCGCGGCCTCGAAATCATCCTCGACGCCGCGTCGACCCTGTATGATTTCCACTCGATGCAGCGGCTCGCTCAGGGCGTGCTGACCCAGATTGCATCGCTGCTGAACGTGGAATGCGCGGGGATCCTGGTATTGCGTGACGGTGGGGCGGTGACCGAGGACTTCACCGTCCTGGCCGGCTCCGGTTGCTACAGCCGTTTCACCGGATGTCTGACACCGGCTTCGCTCGACACGGATCTGCGACAGATGGTGGAAGACGCCTTCCGCCGCCGCAGACATGAGTTCGGCAATCATCGCACGGTGCTTTACATCCGCACCGGATCGGGCCGCGAAGTGGTGGTGCTGCTGCAGGCCGAGCGTGAATTGTCGGAGACCGACCGTTCGCTGGTGGAATTGTTCGGCAGCCGCCTGTCAATCGCCTTCGACAATGTGATCCTCTATCAGCAGCTACAGGTCGCCAATACGCAATTGGAAGACCGGGTCGCCCAGCGCACCCGTGCGCTGACCCAGGCCAATCGTCGGCTGTCGGCGCAATGGCTGCGGCTGCAGCGCGCCAACGGCTTCAAGAACGAGATTCTCGGCACCGTCGCGCATGATCTGAAGAACCCGCTCGGCGTCATTCTGGGACGCACCGAAATGCTGACCGAGTTGATTGCCGCCGGCTCACCGAAGGAAAATGTCGCCACCCAGATCAACCACATCCGCGACGCCACCAAACGCCTGACCAGCATGGTCGATCATCTGATCTCCGATGCCATGGCCGATGCCTTCGACATCACCATTCGCCGCGAGCCGGTGGATCTGTCCGCGCTGGTGAAGGAGGTCGCAGAAGCCAACCGGCCGTCCGCCGTCGCCAAACAGCAGCAGATCATGGTGTCGTCGCCCGAACATTTCGATCTCACCATGTGTGACGTCGACCGCATGCGCGAGGCGATCGACAATCTGGTCAGCAACGCCATCAAATATTCCCCGATCGGCGGCAAGATCGCCATTCTGGTCGATGGCGATGCGGATCACATCCGGATCGCCGTCACCGACGAAGGCGCCGGACTGTTGCCGGAGGATCTCGATCGCCTGTTCGGCCGCTTTCAGCGGCTGTCAGCAAAGCCCACCGGCGGCGAGAGCTCGACCGGCCTCGGCCTCTCCATCGTCAAGCGCATCATCGACATGCATGGCGGCGAGGTGACCGCGAACAGCGAAGGTCCAGGCCAGGGGGCGACATTCACGATCCGGTTGCCGGCAACAATCGAGGCGCTGTCATGAACCACCATCCGCATATCATCGTCGTCGATGACGAAGCCCCGGCCCGCGAGATGGTCGGCGATTATCTCAAGATGCACGGCTTCACCGTGACGCTGTGCGACGGCGGCAAAAGCCTGCGCGGCGAAATCGAGGGCAAAGTGCCCGATCTGGTGGTGCTCGACCTCAACATGCCCGAGGAAGACGGCCTGTCCATCATTCGCGATCTCAAGAGCCGCACCAATGTGCCGGTGATCATGTTGACCGCCACCGCCAGCCCGATCGACCGCGTCGTCGGCCTCGAACTCGGCGCCGATGACTACATCGCCAAACCCTGCGAGCTGCGCGAACTGATGGCGCGCATCCGCTCGGTGCTGCGACGGAGCACGCCGGCCAAAGCCGCCGCAGACGCAGCACCAGCCAAGAGCGCGAAGGATCATCTGGTCCGGTTCGGCACCAAGTGGCTGGATCTCGAAGCCCAGGCACTGCGGGACGACGAGGGCAACGAACACCCGCTCACCGCGTCCGAATTCGGCCTGCTGAAAGTGTTTGCCGCCAATCCGAAACGCGTGCTGTCGCGCGAGCGGCTGCTCGAACTCGCCAATGCCCGCGATGCCGAGGCGTTCGACCGCGCCGTCGATCTTCGCATCATGCGCATCCGGCGCAAGATCGAACCGGATCCAACCAAACCCGCCGTGATCCGCACCATCCGCGGCGGCGGCTACCTGTTCTCGCCAGCAGGGGAGAGGTCTTAACCTCTCGGCGGTCGCCGCGAGGCGGCAGTGATGAAGCAATCCGGACTTTGTTCCAGGCTTTCTGGATTGCGTCGCTCCACTCGTCATTACGGGGCAGCCCTGGAGCGAAACGGCATCCCCTTCAAATTGTTCGCTCTTCATCCCCGAATGTTTCGTCGCGCCAAATCCGACGAAACAAAACTACTGGCCCACGAAACCATTTTCCGTATTTCAAGCCGCTATCCTGAAACCGGCAATCCTTAACAACTGGCTCCAACGAAACGCGCATCACCGACGTTTCACGGGAGCCAGTCATGCAGAATGTCATCGCACTGAACGCCGCGAGCCGGCAGGGGATCGTCACCGCCCGCGCCACCACCGACGAGATGTTGCTGGAGCGGATCGCCGAAGGCGACCGCACGGCGATGCATACGCTGTATGCCCGGCACAATGTGCGGGTCTATCGTTTCGTGTTGCGCATGCTGCGCGATGTCACCGCCACCGAGGATCTGGTGAGCCAGGTGTTCCTGGACGTGTGGCGCACCGCCCGGCAGTTCGAAGGCCGCTCGCAGGTTTCGACCTGGCTGCTGTCGATCGCGCGCTTCAAGGCGCTGACCGCTTTGCGCCAGCGCAAGTATGAGGACATCGACCAGGACGAGGTGATGGAGGTCGCCGATGGCGGCGACACGCCGGAAACCTCGCTGGCGCGAAGCCGCACCAGTGACATTCTGCGCGCCTGCGTCGCCAAGCTGTCGCCGGCGCATCGCGAGATCGTCAATCTCGTCTACTATCATGAGAAGTCGGTGGAAGAAGTGGCCGGGATCGTCGGTATTCCCGCCTCCACCGTGAAAACACGGATGTTCTACGCCCGCAAGCAACTCGCCGATCTGCTCCGGACCGCCGGCATCGATAGCATCGCTGCGTAACGCGTTTCTCCCACACGACGTTCTTCGATACATCAGAACAGCCCGGACGATCCCACGTCCGGGCTGTTCTGATTTCAGCGGACGCTACATCCTCCCTCACGAACACGTGACGCCTGCAGCGTAACATCGCGCCTGCATTGAGCGAACCACCATCAAGCGCCTGTCATGCTCCTGCGAGCGAACATGCTGCCCGGATGGACTTGCGATGCTCAACCTTCTTCTCGCTCTACTGGCCGGCGTCGTCACCATCGCGACACCCTGCACTTTGCCTGTCTTGCCGATCCTGCTCGGCTCCTCCATGGGCCAGACCAGCCGGGTTCGGCCTGCATTGATCGCCTCCGGCTTCGTCGCATCGTTTTCAGCCGTCGCCTTGCTGCTCGGCGGCCTGACGCAGATTTTCGATTTCGATCCGAACATTCTGCGCAGCAGTGCTGCAGTGCTGCTCCTCGGCTTCGGATTGCTGATGATCTTTCCGGCGCCGTTCGAACGGATCACCGGCCGCATCGGCGGCTTCGCCAGCGGCGCGGCCAGCCCTGATCTCAGCAATCTCGGCGGCTTCGTGCTCGGCACCACATTGGGGCTGGTCTGGACGCCCTGCGCGGGGCCGGTACTCGGCTCGATCCTCACCATCATCGCGACGTCCAAGGACATCGCGTGGGCCAGCGTGTTGCTGATCGCCTACACGATCGGCGCTTCCATCCCGATGCTCATCATCGCCTATGGCGGACAGACCGTGACAACACGGATCCGCGGCCTCGCGCGGATCACGCCACGGCTGCAACAGGCCTTCGGCGTCGTCGTCATCGGCTTCGCGGTCGCCTCCTACTTTCAATACGACACGCTGATCGTCGCGTGGCTGACAGGCTTCTATCCCACCGGCCAGCTCGGCCTTTAATCCCCTCACCGACAGGAAACCGCCATGACGATACGATCATTTGCGACTTCGGCCTCCCTGATTGCAATATGTCTGTGCGGCGGCGGCGCCCCTGGCATCGGCGGCGAAGCGGCATCAGTTCAGATGTCCGCCGTGCAAGGCACCGCGCCTAGCTTCACAGGCCTCAGCAACTGGTTCAACTCGCCGCCGCTCGACATCACGGCGCTGCGCGGCAAGGTCGTGATGGTCAATTTCTGGACCTATGGCTGTGTCAACTGCGTCAACACGCTGCCGCATGTGACCGCGCTATACGCCAAATACAGGGATCGCGGCCTTGTCGTGGTCGGCATCCACACGCCGGAATTCCCGTTCGAGAAGTCCGCCAGCAATGTTCAAAGCGCCATCAAGCGCCATGGCATCACCTATCCGGTGGCGCAGGACAACGAGTCCAGAACCTGGAATGCCTACCGCAACCGCTACTGGCCGGCGCAATACATCGTCGATCAGCGCGGCCAGATCGTCTACCAGCATGACGGCGAAGGCCAATATGAACAGATGGACGAGATCGTCCGCAAATTGCTGAGCGCGAACAGCTAGCGGCCCGTCGTTCGGCGGCGCAGCGGGCGCGAAATCATGGTTCCCGAGACTCGGCGGCGATGCTATGTACGGGCGAACCGCCACCTCGGGAGACTGCGCTATGATCGATCTCCGCCGCCTGCTCGGCACCATGCTGATCGCCGCCGCCGGACTGACATTGTCGATCGCGCAAGGCAGCGCGCAGATGCAGCGCCCCGATATCGGCGACGAGCCCGGCCTGATCGCCGACGATTCCATCGAACTGCCGCCTGAATACCAGAAGCAGATGGTGCTCTATCGCACCAACGAGCCGCCCGGCACCATCATCATCTCGACCTCCGAGCGCTATCTGTATCTGGTGCAGGGCAATGGCCGTGCCATGCGCTATGGCATCGGGGTCGGCCGTGACGGCTTCACCTGGCAGGGCCTGGTCAAGATCTCGCGCAAGGCCGAGTGGCCGGACTGGACCCCTCCGCCGGAGATGATCCAGCGCCAGCCTTATCTGCCGCGCTTCATGGCCGGCGGACCGGGCAATCCGATGGGCGCCCGTGCGCTCTATCTCGGCGCCACCGTGTATCGCATCCACGGCACCAACCGGCCCGATACCATCGGCACCGCCGTCTCGTCGGGCTGCTTCCGCCTCGTCAATGCCGATGTCAGCGATCTCTACGCGCGGGTGCCGGTCGGCACCAAGGTCGTGATCCGGCAGAAGCCCGAAATCTAGGTGGCATTCGCCACCGCGACACTTTCGCATCACCACACGCCAATTCGATCAGGGGGCTGACCACTCATGGCGATGAAACGCACTTTCGTGACCGGCCTGGCCATCGGCCTCGCCGTCGCCACTGCCGTGGCCGCCGCAGCGATCACCTATGAGCGCTACGACACCAAGACCCTGAAGCGCACCCTCAAGCGCGATGCGGTGCTGTGCGGGGTCAATCAGAGCCTGCCCGGCTTCTCGGCGCCGGACGCGCAGGGCAACTGGACCGGCTTCGATGTCGATTTCTGCCGTGCTGTCGCTGCCGCTATTTTCGACGACCCCAAGAAAGTAAGATTCGTCGGGCTCGATGCCAATGAGCGCTTCAGGGAGCTGCAGAGCCGCAAGATCGACATTCTCGCTCGCAACACGACGTGGAGCATGTCGCGCGAAAGCAATCTGGCGCTCTATTTCCCCGCCGTGTCCTATTACGACGGCCAGAGCTTCATGATTCCGAAATCGCGCAACATCGACTCGGCGCTGGAGCTGAACGACAGCAAGGTCTGCGTCCAGGACGGCACCACCACGGTTCTGAATGCGCAGGACTACTTCCGCGCCAACAATATCAAATACACCGAAGTCAAACTCCCGAAGCTGGATGACGTTCTCAAGGCCTATAATTCCGGCCAGTGTGACACCTTCACCGCCGATGCCTCGCAGCTCTACGCGCTGCGGCTGACGCTGGCGAAGCCGGACGATCATGTGATCCTGCCCGACGTCATCTCCAAGGAGCCGCTGGCCCCCGTGGTGCGCCAGCGCGACGACGACTGGATGATGATCGTGAAATGGACGCTGTATGCGATGATCAATGCCGAAGAACTCGGCATCACCTCGAAGAACATCGACGAAGCGTTGAAGTCGAAGAAGCCCGACGTGATGCGCCTGGTCGGCACCGAAGGCGTGTACGGCGAAGATCTCGGCCTGTCGAAAGACTGGGCCGCCCGCATCATCCGCCATGTCGGCAACTACGGCGAGGTCTACGACCGCAATGTCGGCGATGGCTCGAAGCTCAAAATCCCAAGAGGATTGAACCAGGTGTGGAGCAACGGCGGCATCCAATACGCGCCGCCAATTCGCTAAAACGCACTCCCTCACTGTCATCGCCCGGCTTGACCGGGCGATCCAGTAGGCACTGTCTTCTGAAACAAGAACGCAACATCGCCGTTTACTGGATCACCCGCTTTCGCGGGTGATGACAGAGGGCGGTTTCAGTGCCTCAATACTTCTTCATCATCGCCAGCTGATCGGCGTGATAGTTGCTATCGCCCAGGAGCTCCTGGCATACCCGCGCGCGCTTCATGAACAGGCCGACATCGAACTGGTCGGTCATGCCCATGCCGCCATGCATCTGGACGCCCTCCTGCACCGCCAACGTCGCGGTGGTGCCGGCCTTGGCCTTGGCCACCGCGACCGCAGCCGCCGCATTCGGCGCATCGGCGTCGAGCAGTTGCAGCGCCTTCATTGTCGCGGCGCGCGTCACCTCGATCTCCGTATAGAGATGCGCGGCGCGATGTTGCAGCGCCTGGAATTCGCCGATCAGTTTGCCGAACTGCTTGCGTTCCTTGAGATAGGTCACAGTGCGGTCGAACACTGCGTCCGACAGCCCCACCATCTCCGCCGCTACCGCGGCGCGGCCGACATTCAGCACGCGATCGAGCAGCGCGCCGCCCTGATCGACCTCACCGAGCACGCTGTCGGCATCGACATCCACATTGTCGAACACGATCCGCGCCGCATTGTGCGCATCGACCATCACCGTCCGCTCGATGGCGATGCCGTTCGCCTTCGGATCGATGGCGAACAGCGTCAACCCCTCGCGCTCTCCCACGCTGCCACCGCTGCGCGCGGCAACGATCAGCAGATCGGCCGTGTGTCCATCGACCACAAAAGCCTTGTCGCCGCTGAGCCTGAAGCCATTGCCGGAGCGCTCGGCTTTCAGCGCGATGTTCAACGGCCGATGTTTGGTGCCTTCATCCACGGCGAGCGCGGCGAGCAGCGAGCCGTCGGCGATCTTCGGCAGATACATCGCCTGCTGCGCCTCGCTGCCGCCACGCAGCGCCGTCGCCGACAGTACCGACGTCGCGAAGAACGGCGACGGCATCAGCGTGCGCCCGATCTCCTCCATGATGACGCCTGCCTCGACCGCGCCGAGCCCGCTGCCGCCATGGGCTTCGGGCACCAGCAGGCCGGCAAAGCCCATCTCGGCAAATGTCTTCCAGTGATCGCGCGAGAAGCCGGTGACGTCTTTGCTGTCGCGCAACTGCCGGAAATGAGCGATCGGCGCCTTGTCGCCGATGAACCCGCGCGCGCTGTCGCGGAGCATCGTTTGTTCGTCGTTGAGGAGGAGTGGCATGGGGTTCTCTATTTGAATTTGTTGTTTGCGATCAAAGTCGTCATGGCCGGGCTTGTCCCGGCCATCCACGTCTTCGCTCGGAGCAAGACGTGGATACCCGGCATGCGCCGGGCATGACGGCGGAGCGAGAGAGACTCACGCCCCCGGCAAATCCAGAATGCGCTTGGCGACGATGCCCAGCATGACTTCGCTGGTGCCGCCTTCGATGGAGTTGGCCTTGGTACGCAGCCAGGCGCGCGGCCTGGCGCCTTCATGCGAGCGTGGGCTTTCCCATTCCAGCGCATCGCTGCCGCCGGCCGACATCAGGATTTCGTGACGTCGCTTGTTGAGCTCGGTGCCGTAATATTTCATCGCCGACGAGAACGCTGGATGGCCCTGCCCCGCTTTCGCGAGATCGACGGCGCGCTCGGCCGCGCAGGACAGCGCAGCCTCATCGACCTCGAAGCTCGCGATCTGCCCACGCAGCATCGCATCGTCGAGCCGGCCCTGCGTATCGACGCCGATCGTATCCGCCGCGACCTGGCCGAGCGGTCGACCTCCGCCGCGCTCGCCCATGCCGGAGATCATCGCGCGCTCATGCTGCAGAAGATATTTGGCGACGTCCCAGCCGCGATTGACGGTGCCGACCACATGCGATTTCGGCACCCGCACATTGTCGAAAAACGTTTCGCAGAACGGCGACTTGCCGGAGATCAGGAGGATCGGTTTGGTCGAAACGCCCGGTGACGCCATGTCGAACAGGATGAAGCTGATGCCGTCGTGCTTCTTGGCGGAGGTATCGGTGCGCACCAGGCAGAAGATCCAGTCGGCGTAATTCGCATAGGACGTCCAGATCTTCTGGCCATTGATGATGTAGTGATCGCCATCGCTCTCGGCGCGGGTCTGCAGTGAGGCGAGATCGGAGCCGGCGTTGGGTTCGGAGTAGCCCTGGCACCAGCGGATCTGGCCGGCAGCGATTTTCGGCAGATGTTCTTTCTTCTGCTCCTCGGAGCCATATTTCAGCAACGCCGGTCCGAGCATCCAGATGCCGAAGCTCGACAGCGGCGGTCGCGCACCGATCCGCGCCATTTCCTCGCGCAGAACTTTGGCGTGCGCGCCATCGAGGCCGCCGCCGCCATATTGTTGCGGCCAATCCGGCACCGTCCAGCCCTTGTCGCGCATCCGCTCGAACCAGAAGCGCTGCGGCTCCGACGTGAATTTGGTGTTGCGACCGCCCCAGAACACGTCCTCATCGGCCGCCACCGGCTTGCGCATTTCCGGCGGGCAATTTTGCTCCAGCCAGGCGCGGGTGTCTTTGCGGAATTGGTCGAGATCCGACATCGGGTGTTTCCTGTTGTTTGTGCGCAAGCGCGCGGCGCCTGCATTGTTGTTGGCGCGAAGCTTACCCGGCGGATCGCGGAATTCAATGGCTTGTCGCGGGCTGCCAAAAATCGCTAGCTTCGCCGGACGAGAACAAGACGAGGAAACGCGATGCGCCTGAAACTTCTTTCGCCTGGCGAAATGACCGCTGATCAGAAAGCGATCTATGACGAATCCATCGCCAGCAAGCGCGGCAAGCCGCCGGAGCCGATGATGGCCTGGCTCGCCAGCCCCGAAATGGCCCGCCACGCCACCCGCCTCGGCGCATTTCTCCGTTACGACACCTCGCTCTCCGATGCGCATGCCGAACTCGCGATCCTGGTCACCGCACGGCACTGGACCGCGCATTTCGAATGGTATGCGCACAAGAAGTTCGCGCTCAATGCCGGCCTCGATCCGGCCATCATCGAGGACATCAAGAACCGCCGCACGCCGACATTCGGCGAGACGAAAGAGCGAGTGATCTACGACGTTGCGAAATCGCTGCACGAGGCGCAGGGCTTGTCGAAGCCGCTGTATGACGAGGCCGCCGGGGTGCTGGGCGCCAAGGCACTGGCCGAGATCATCGGCCTGTGCGGCTATTACACGATGGTTTCAATGACGCTGAACACGTATGAATTCGGTCTGCCCGATGGCCAGGTGTCGGAGTTGTTGTAGCAGTAGGGCGGATTAGAACAGTCTAATCCGCCCTAAGGCTATGAGGTCACAACGCGGAAACGATGCGTTTCGCTGAGCCGCTCTACCCATCCTACGGTCTGGCGCCTAGATGATTCTCGGCATGACGCCACGCAGGAGACTCCTATGCCCGACTCGAACACACCGATCCCCTCCGGCACACGCATCGGGCATGTGCATCTGAAAGTGGCCGATCTCGATCGCGCGCTCGGATTCTATCGCGACGTGCTCGGCTTTCAGGTCAAGCAGCGCTATGGCGACCAGGCGGTGTTCATCGCTGCCGGCGACTATCATCACCATATCGGCCTTAACACATGGGACAGCAAAGGCGGCCAGCCGCCGGCGCCGGGCACTACCGGGCTGTTTCATACCGCCATCCTGTATCCGACCCGCGCTGCGCTGGCCGACGCCCTGCACCGCGTGCTCGCCGCCGGCATCCAGCTCGACGGCGCCAGCGATCACGGCGTCAGCCAGGCGCTGTATCTGCGCGACCCCGACCAGAATGGAGTCGAACTGTATTGGGATCGCCCGGAAAGCGAATGGCCGCGCGACCCCGACGGCGGGATCGCGATGTTTACGAAGCGGCTAGATGTCGAGGATTTGTTGGGAGCGCGAGACGCATAACGCTGCTCTCGACGCCACCTATGGCAGCAATGATTTGATGGTCTGCCGCCGCACCAGAATCATCACCGCGGCCATGACCTGCAGCGCCATGCAGCCATAGAACGGCACACTGTAGCTGCCAGACATATCCCTGAGCCATCCGACGATGCCCGGCCCGAACGCGTAAGTGACCTGCGTCACCGACGTGATCAGACTCACAAGCACGCCGAACGAACGCGGATCGAACTCGCGTTGCACGATCAGCGCCGGTAGCGTGATCAGATTGCCGACCGAAAAACCGAATAGCGCACAGGCGAAGAAAAGCAGCGCTTCATTGTGACAATTGATGACGATCGCGAGCGCCACGCCCTGACTCAGAAACGACAGTGCCGCGGCCAGTCGCTGATCGAGCCGATCGATCACCGTCGAGAACAGCACCCGACCGACCACCGCCATGACCGTCATCAGCGATACCGCTGCCGCCGCGCGCTCGCGGCCGATGATCGGATCGAGAAACGAAATCAGGTGGACGATGAAGCCGACCTGGGCGAACAGCCCCAGAGCGAAAGCAATGGTCACTGTCAGAAACGCGGGATCGCGCATCGCTTGCGCACGGATGCGTGTCGGGGGCGGCGCGTTCGCGGCAGCGACATGGCCCACACCCAAGCGATGCGGCGGATGGCCGACGAACAGCACGATCAACGGTACCAGCAGCAGCAAGGCCGCGCCCGCCGCTGTCATCGTGGCGCCGGCAAAGCCGAACGCGCTGCTCGCCGCGACCATGAGCGGCACGCCGACGATGCCGCCGAAGCTGGCGCCATTGAGCGCGAGGCTGATCGCCATGCCGCGTTTCTTGTCGAACCACAGACCGAGCGTATTGGTGATGGCGCCGAGGCTGGTCCCGGCCCAGCCAAATGCCAGCAGCACATTGACGGCATAGAGCTGCCAGGGCGTCGTGATCTGGCCGAGAAGGATGGTGGCGGCGCTCAGCATGCCGACGCCGGCCAACAGCGTGTTGCGCGGACCGAGCGCGCGCATCGCTTCGCTGACGAACGCGACCAGCAATGCACCGACGAGATAGAAAAAACTGGTCGCCGTGGCGATGGTCGCGGCCGGCCAGCCATGGACGCGCTGCAATTCCGCGAGATAAACGCTCTGCCCGTAGAAGCCGAGCGCCCATCCAAACGTCGCCAGCACGAAGCACACACCGACGATCCGCCAGCCTTCGTAACGCAGCGAAGCTTCGTCGTTCCGCTCCTGTGGCGCCGCGTCCATTCCGGATCTGCCTTCGTGAGATGCGCCGGCACATGCTGCTATGCGACATCACGCCGCGCAGATTTAGCATTGTTTCAGCGATTAACCACCCGTTTTACCGCGAAAATGCCCGTGTTTCTTCACTTCGCGCGTTAGCTATCCAAACGTTCACGTTCTTGGCAGATGAACTCAGCGACGCCATATGCTAGAGTCATTGCAGATGGAGGATTTGATACCGTGAACGCTCTTGCCGAAGTGATTGAACAGACCGACCGCTCGCTCCTGATCGTCGAGGACGACAAGCCGTTTCTGGAACGCCTGTCACGTGCGATGGAGACTCGCGGTTTCACCGTTACGTCCTGCGATTCCGTGTCCGATGGATTGGCGCATATCGGCAAGTCGGCACCGGCGTTTGCCGTGGTCGATCTTCGCCTCGGCGATGGCAATGGTCTCGATGTGGTGTCCGCGCTGAAGCAGCAGCGCCCGGAGGCGCGTGCCATCGTTCTGACCGGCTATGGCAACATCGCCACCGCCGTCACCGCCGTCAAGATGGGCGCCGTCGACTACCTGTCGAAGCCGGCCGATGCCGATGACGTCGTCAATGCATTGCTCGCCATCGACAGCGACAAATCCGAGCTGCCGAACAATCCGATGTCGGCCGACCGCGTGCGTTGGGAGCACATCCAGCGCATCTACGAGATGTGCAATCGCAACGTCTCGGAAACCGCGCGCCGGCTCAACATGCATCGCCGCACGCTGCAGCGCATCCTCGCCAAGCGCGCGCCGCGGTAATTGAACCTCTGCCCGCAAGCGGAGAAGGAAAAAGCTAAAACTCATTCGGCCAGGCTGCATGACCTTGAGGGTCGTGCAGCCTGTTCAGTCTGTGCGCTGCCGTCATCGCAAAGCGTAGCATCATCGACTTTCGCGTCGCTGCAGGCAGCCTGTGTTCGGGCGCTTCGCATTGCACATGCGCGCCATAGGCATCGGCGACGATCAATCCGGTGTCGCCCGGAAAGATTGCGCAAGGCAGATCCTGCGTGAAGGCAAAGAACAGCCGATCGCAATGCGCGCGATAGTCCGGCCATTTCTGGTCGGCCCGCAAATCCTCCACCGATGACTTGATCTCGACGATCCAAATCTCCCCCTTCTCGTTCACCGCCACCAGATCCGCGCGCCGTCCCGACGGCAGCGCCAGTTCGGCGACGCAGGAAAACCCGAGCGAGCGCAGCATCCGGACGGTGCCGCGCGCGATCGCCAGTGCGGTTTCCGACTGGCGACGATCAATAATTAAGGTGGGAGTTTGAACGGCGGTGGATTCCATGACGACGAACTTAGCCGATTCCAGCGGGCGCACCCAAGTCGCTCTGCTGAAGCCGGCCGTCGCGTTGCCTCTTGCATCAACCCGGCGCCTGTTCATCCGACAAACAATCACGCACGCGTGATCCAGCCCGAGAACCGGAGTTATCTCATGAGCTTAGCGCGTATGTGCCGCATCGCTGTGATTGCCGCTTCCGTCAGTTTACCCTTGGGGCTGTCGGCGTCGGCTGCCCATGCGAAACCCACCGTCGACGTCGCGTTCGTGCTCGACACAACCGGATCCATGGCCGGCCTGATCGAAGGCGCCAAGCGCAAGATCTGGGCGATCGCGACATCGATTCTGGACCAGAATCCCGAGGCCGAGATCCGAATCGGTCTGGTCGCCTATCGCGACATCGGCGACGACTATGTGACCCGAAAATTCGACCTCACCACCGACATTCAGGATCTCTACGCCAATCTGCTGCAAGTGAAAGCGCAGGGCGGCGGCGACTGGCCGGAAAGCGTCAATGAAGCGCTCGATGTCGCCATCAACAAGCTGCAATGGAGCAAGGGCGACGACAGCCGCCGCATCGTCTTTCTGGTCGGCGATGCGCCGCCGCATATGGATTATGCGCAGGACACCAAATACGAGATCACCCTCAAAGTGGCGCAGCAGAAGAACATCATCGTCAACGCGGTTCTGACCGGCGGCGCCCGCGATACGGAGCGAGTGTGGCGCGACGTCGCGCAACGCGGCGACGGCCGCTTCATGGCGATCCCGCAGGATGGCGGACAGGTGGTGATCATCGAGACGCCGTATGACGAGGAGATCATCATCCTGCAGAACGAGATCAACAAGACGGTGATCCCCTACGGTCCGCGCGCGCTGCAGAAGCGCACGGAAGACAAGGCGCGGCAATTGTCGGAAGTGGCGCGTGCTGCGCCAGCGTCGGCATCGGACATGGCGAGCTACATCAACAAGCGCGCCAAGGTATCTTCGGAGGCCGTCACTGGTGGCGGCGATCTCGTCAGCGACGTCGCGTCGGGCGGCAGGACTCTTGAGGGCATCAAGATCGACGAATTGCCGGAAGCGCTGCGGACGATGTCGATGCAGGATCGCACCGCCGAACTCGACAAGCAGATGGCGCTGCGCAAACAGCTCAACACGAAGCTTGCCGTGCTGGTGGCGAAACGCGACGCCTATGTGGCGGCCCAACGCGACAAGACAACGACGCCAAAAGTGTCGTCGTTCGATCGCGAGGTGGAGGCCACATTGAAGCTGCAGTTGAAGAAGTAGGCCTGATGGAGCGTAGCCCCCTCCCCGGATCGCAAGGGCAATCCGACCTCTCCCCCAGTAGGAAGATGTGATCGAGCGTCGATGCGACGTCTGGCAGATCTGATGTGTTCTGTGGTCACCTCTCCCCGCGGGGAGATGTCGGCGCGGAGCTCCGGGTGAGGGGGCAGCCCGCTCGAACTTGCATCGCGCGTCCTCTTCCCTCCTCCGCAAAAATCGGCATTGTGGCGCGATGACAGAGAACGAATCCAAAGCCCAGGCCGGCGGAACCATCATTCCGGTGACGTTGTTTCAGCAAAACTGCATGTTGCTGTGGGACGAAGCCACGCGGCAGGCGGTGGTGATCGACCCCGGTGGCGACGTGCCGCTGATCAAGGAGGCGGTTGCCAAAGCCAATGTGCAGGTCGAAGCGATCTGGCTGACCCACGGTCATATCGATCATGTCGGCGGCGCCGCCGAATTGCGCGACGCGTTGAAGGTCGAGATCATCGGCCCGCACAAGGCCGATGATTATCTACTTGATAATGTCGAATCCTCGGGCGCTGCCTATGGCATCACCGGTGTGCGCAACTTCAAGCCGGATCGCTGGCTGGAGGAAGGCGACAGCGTCAACGTCGGCGGCCTCTCATTCGATATCCTGCACTGCCCCGGTCATTCACCGGGCAGCGTCGTCTATTACAGCAAAGGCATGAAGTTCGCCCATGTCGGCGACGTGCTATTCGCGGGCTCGGTGGGGCGTACCGACTTGCCCGGCGGCAGCCATGAGACGCTGATTAATTCCATCATGACCAAGCTCATTCCGCTCGGCGACGATGTCGGCTTCATTTGCGGACACGGCCCCGGCTCCAGCATCGGCCAGGAGCGCATGACCAACCCGTTTCTGACAGGTATGGCCTGATCGCTCGGGCTTACCTGACCTTGTCCATCTCGATCCAGTCATCGATTTGGGATGCAGCAATCGTTCTTTTGGGTTGCACCGGATTGAGTGTCCCAGCCGTCGCCGTCCAGCCTTTCGCGATGATTTCGCGTGCAAAGACCTTGGCATCGGTTTCCGATTTGAATGTCTTGGTGGCGCGGGCCGGCCGCGCAGCGCGGGAATCGGACTTGAGTGTCCTATCCGGACCAAAAGCAACATACCAAGTGTCGGGCTTCGTCATCATGACCTGATTAACGTGAAATGTGACGAAAAGTTGCAGAGCCGTTTTTTACGTCGCCGGCCCCGGTCGGGCCTGACGATTAAAAGGATCAGGTCGCCCCGCGGGGCGACCTGTAGTTTGGGAGGATCTTAGTGTCTGCCGGATATCGGTGGTGATCAGTCGATCACTTCAACGATGCGATGGGTGCCTGGCTCAACCAGAACGGTGCGTCCGTTGACGACCGTATAGCGATACTCACGCGCAGCGCGGTATTCGTTCGGCACTTCGTAATACGTCACGCCGCTGGCCGGCAGCACGGCGCCGACGCGCACTTCGCGGTCGTAGCTGTAAGACGGACGGCGCTGCTCGACCACGTAGCTGCGGAAGCGCGGACGGTCATCGACGCCGAGCACACCGGCAACGCCACCAACGACGCCACCAACGGTGCCGCCGACGATCGCGCCGATCGGACCGGCAGCGCGCTCGCCTTCAGCAGCGCCGCGCTCGATTCCGCCGGGCACGCCCTGGGCCTGAGCGACAGCGGGGATCACCAACATAGCAGCGATGGCGGCAGTTCCTAAAACTCGGCGGATCATGATGATCTCCATTTTGCGATTGCACATATTGCCGCGGTACAAGTGCGACAGTCTGCAATGGTTCCGACGGCGGTACCGCATGGCCGCGCCAATCGATTGACGATCTCGAACGCGTCCGAAACGGCAGCGCCGTCGGAACTTATCGTCTTGATGGTGAGGCGAATGTCAGTCAGAGATCATGGTGCGAATGCGACGCGACAACACGTCGAGATCGAACGGCTTTGTGATCATCTCCATGCCGGGGAGCAGGAAGCCTTCCGCCATGGCCACGCTTTCCGCATAGCCCGTGATGAACAGGATCTTCAATTCGGGGCGCGTCTCGCGCGCCTGGTCGGCGAGTTGCCTTCCGTTGATGCCGGGCAGGCCGACGTCAGTGACGAGAAGATCGATCGTCGAATCGCCGCGCAAGGCGGCAAGCCCGGTCGGACCATCGACCGCTTCGAGCACACGGTAGCCTTCGTCGCGCAGCATCTCGACCATCACCGAGCGCACCACCGGCTCATCCTCCACCACCAGCACGGTTTCGCCGGCGGATTGGTGTTCGCCGCGCTGAACGACCAGCACCGCTTCGGGCGTTACGCCGTCATGGCGCGGCAGATACAGATTGACCGTGGTGCCCTTCCCCACGCGGCTGTCGATACTGACATGGCCATTTGATTGCCGCGCAAATCCATAAATCATCGACAGGCCGAGACCGGTCCCCTGGCCGATCGGCTTGGTCGTGAAGAAAGGATCGAAAGCCCGCGTCAACACCTCGGGCGTCATGCCGATGCCGGTGTCGGTCACGGGGATACAGATATAGTCACCGGGCGTCAGCGCGGGCGTATCTGCCGTGATGACGTCGATCTGGATGTTGCGGGTGGCGATCGACAGCTTGCCGCCATCGGGCATGGCATCACGGGCGTTAATGGCGAGATTGAGCAACGCGCTTTCGAGCTGGTTCGGATCGCACAGCGTCGGCCACAGATCCGACGCCGCGACGATGTCGAGATCGAGCTTCTCGCCGATGGTTCGGCGCAACAAGTCCTCCAGCGACACCACCAGTGCATTGGCATCCACCGCTTTCGGCACCAGCGGCTGTCGACGTGCGAAGGCGAGCAACCGATGCGTCAGCGCTGCGGCGCGGTTGGCTGACGTCATCGCCGCATCGACATAACGCGGCAGGCTTTCGATGCGGCCCTGCGCCAGCCGGATCTGCATCAGATCGAGCGAACCGACGATGCCTGTCAGCAGATTGTTGAAGTCATGCGCGATGCCGCCGGTGAGCTGGCCGACGGCTTCCATCTTTTGCGACTGCCGCAATGCCTCTTCGGTGGCTTTGAGACGCTCTGCGGCGGCCTTTTCCTCGGTGACATCGCGGGCGACGCAATAGATGCGATCATCGTCCGGCACCGCCGTCCAGGACAGCCAGCGATACGTGCCGTCCTTGTGGCGCAAGCGGTTGACGAACCGCACGGTCTGCTGACCTGCGGTGAGCTTCTCGACCTCGGCACTGGTGGCGGCCTGATCTTCGGGATGTTCGAGCCAACGCGACGTGCGATCGAGCAGTTCGGCCTCGTTCCAACCGAGCACCTGGGTCCAGGCGGGATTTACCGTTCGCCAGGCACCGCTGTAATCCGCGACCATGAGCAGATCGCGTGACACGTTCCAGATACGATCGCGCTCGCGCGTTTTTTCCCGCACGCGTTCGGCCAGGGTCGCGTTGAGCTCGGCAAGCTTCAGCGCCAGTTGCCGCGCTTCTTCCTCGCTCCGCAACAGCGCCTCGCGCGCCTGCAATTCCTCGGTGACGTCGGTATGGGCTCCGATCAGCCGCTGCGCCCGACCCTGCTCATCACGCTCGATGATGGCTTTGACCGATATCCAGCGCTGCTCGCCGTCATTCGGACGAATGATGCGATATTGCACGCTGTATTCGCGCGCACCGCTCTTCACGGCCTCGAAGAATTTGCGCTCGGTCGCCTCGCGGTCGTCGGGATGGACGCGAGACACCCACGCTTCGTGGGACTCGCTGACCGCATCGTGCGGCAGGCCGTGAATGCGCAGATATTCCGGCGATCGGCGATTATGGAATCCGGTGCGCAAATCGACCTCGAGGCCGCCGACGCTGCCGATTTCCTGGACGCGCGCCAGTTCCGCCTCTCGCTCGCGAAGCGCGACGTTGGTCTGATGGTCGGCGGTGACGTCGCGGCAGATCACCATCACACCGCCGATCCCGTGGTCGCCGTCGATCGGACTGAAGCCGTAGGTCCAGTAACCGTGAGTCAGCTTGCCGTCGCGGGTAACGGGGATTTTCTGATCCTCATGCCAGGTCGGCCCGCCGCCTGTCATCACCTGATCGATCTGCGGGCCGATCAGGTCCCAGATTTCATGCCAGAACTCACGGCCACGCGCGCCGAGCGCGCGCGGATGCTGGCCATCGTCGAGGGTCTGCCGATAGGCGTCGTTATAAATCTGAACGAGATCGGCCCCCCACCAGATGAACATCGGATGATGGGTGTTGAGCAGAATGCGGACCGCCGTGCGGAGCCCCTGCGGCCAATCGGATGGCGCGCCAAGCTGGGACGACGTCCAGTCGTAGGCCCGCATCAAAGCGCCCATTTCGCCACCACCGGTGAGGAAATCGATTTTACTGTCTGTGCGCTCTGCCGCCATCTGCGGAATCAATCAGCCCGTGCGATCCAACCGGAATGCCGGACGAATCTAGCCTCAGCACGGCACGCGTGCAAACGACATCTTCGCAAGCGGCAACGCGCGCCGCTATTTGATCAGGCCGATTGCAGACAGGGCGCGGGTGATGGCGCTGGACACGTCCGTCGCGTGCCGATTAGGCGCAGGGCGCCGCGCCGCGCGACGATCCTGTTCCATGCGCGGCTGCTGCGACCCCGGAGATTGCCGGTCATGCGCCGCTTCCGCTGAAGCGCGCATCAACGGCTGGCTGGTCAGACCGAAAAATTGTGCGATATGCCAGGACGATGCGATACCGGCATCGATCATGAACTTGGACGTGGCGCCGTAGGCATCCTCGTTCTCCGCGATCGCCAGTGGCGTGCCATGCGCCATTCCAGTGATGGTATAGGACTCCACGATGGTTTCGCCGTCGCCGTCCCACCATACCTCGCGTGGGTATCCGTCTACATCGACTGCGGACATCGGCACCGGCGGCAAGCCATGCAGATCGAGCCACTGCTTGACGATTTCTCCGGCATTGGCCGGATTCACCGTGCGATCGGCCGCGCCGTGCCAGACAGATATGCGGGGCCACGGCCCTGAATGCGGCGAAGCCTTGCGGACGAGATCGCCGAGCTCCTGCCCGCTTCGCGCCGGCGCGCGATACATGCCGGCAAGGGCTT
Source organism: Bradyrhizobiaceae bacterium (assembly GCA_004173095.1). GTDB lineage: Bacteria > Pseudomonadota > Alphaproteobacteria > Rhizobiales > Xanthobacteraceae > Tardiphaga. The sequence continues at coordinate 4,784 of SDZE01000430.1, read as the reverse complement.
CCTGGGTGGAATGCGCGATGCCGTAGGGCAAGCCGGCAATGATCGCGCCGGCCGCGAAAACGTCAGGATAGGTGGCGAGCATCACCGACGCCATGGCTCCACCGGCGGAAAGCCCGGTGACGTAGATGCGCCTGGGATCGACACCGTGCGCAATGGCGGCATGCTCCACCATCTGCCGGATCGACAGCGCCTCGCCGCTATCACGCGCGGTGTCCGCGGAGGTAAACCAGTTGAAACAGCCGTTGCCGTTATTGGCGCGCTTCTGCTCCGGCATAACGAGAACGAAACCGTAGCGCTGAGCCAGCTTCGACCAGCCGGAGCCGATATCGTAGCCTGTCGCCGTCTGTGTACAGCCATGCAGCACCACGACCAGCGCAGGTTTCGGCGCCAGCTGTTCCGGCGCGTAGACGAACATTTTCAGATTGCCGGGATTGCTGCCGAATTGCGCCATGTCCTCCAGCGGGCTGTCGCCAGCCGGCAGTGGGGCCTGTCCCAATCCTTGTAGCCCCACCGACATTTTTGGCAGGCGACGCAGGAATTCGATATTATCGGCGAGTGACACGGCAGCTCCTTCGGGTCGGCGTGCTGAGATAACAGCACCGACGATAAATGGTTGCTGCACTGCAAAATATCACCGATTTTACTTGAGAAACCTATCAATCTCGCGCGAGATGGTCGGAAACTTTGCGACAAAGGTACCATGAGAAGCCCCACACGGCATGTGCCGTGCGGGGCGGAACCGCAAAGAGCGCTTAATTCTTCTTCATCATCCCGTCTTTTTTCATGCCATCCTTGTGAGCACCGTCCTTGTGCATGGCATCCTTCTTCATGCCGTCTTTCGACATGCTGTCCTTCGTCATCCCCTGCGATCCGCCATCGCCCTTCTGCATGGCGCCGCCCATCTTCGAGGAGTCCGTGCCGGACTGCGCCATCGCGGCAACCGAGGTGAGGCCGAGGGCAACTGCACAGATGGCGGCAACAATCGTGTTCTTCATGACCGTATCTCCAAACTGGAAGCTCCGGCACAACGCCATGTCGCGCGGACGTTCCTGTTGTTCGATACGCAGCGCTGCTGCCGTTGTTACACTTCGGACGGACGACCGACCGCGAGTCGGGCGCGCGATCAGCCCCAGGGCCCTCGGCGCGGCGCGCCACCGTTCCACGGGCCAGTGGCGCGAGCGGCGGGCCGCTGCAGCGCCTGGCCCTGACCGCCGATCTGCCCGGCCAGCTGCTGCAGCGCGGCGATGCGGTTCTGCGTCGCCGGATGCGTGGTGAACAGGTTGTCCATGGCGCGACCCGACAGAGGATTGATGATGAACATATGCGCCGTCGCCGGTGCGCGCTCGGCATCCTCATTCGGGATTTGATGGGAGGCATTCTCGATCTTGGCCAGTGCCGAGGCCAACCACATCGGCTGCCCGCAAATGCGCGCGCCCATTTCGTCCGCCGCGTATTCGCGGGTGCGGCTGATCGCCATCTGCACCAGCATGGCGGCAAGCGGTGCCAGGATCATCAATGCGATCTGCCCGATCATGCCGGGGCCATTATTATTGCGGTTGCCGCCGAAGAACATGCCGAACTGTGCGATCATCGAGATCGCGCCGGCGATGGTCGCGGTGATCGTCATCAACAGCGTGTCATGATTTTTGATGTGCGCCAGCTCATGCGCGACCACACCGGCGAGCTCTTCCCGCGTCAATTGCTGCATCAGGCCGGTGGTGACGGCGACGGCGGCGTTCTCCGGATTGCGGCCGGTCGCAAAGGCGTTCGGCTGCGGATTGTCCATGATATAGACCTTGGGCATCGGCAGACCGGCATTGTGAGCGAGCTCACCGACCATCCGATACAGGTCCGGCGCATTCCGCGCATCGACGGGCTGAGCGCCGTGCATCGACAGCACCGCGCGATCCGAATTCCAGTAGGCGAACATGTTCATGCCAGCCGCGACCACCAGCGCGATCATCGCGCCTGACGCGCCGCCCATGAGATAGCCGACGCCCATGAACAGGGCAGTCATGCCGGCCAGTAGAATTGCGGTCTTGAAGTAGCTCATCGGTCCTCCTGCCCGCAGGCCGAACTCGCTGCGGTGCAGGCTTAAAATGGTGACGGCACCCGTTGTTCCGCAAGACGGCACGATGCGGCAGCGCGTCGCGGCCATTCCAGCATGTCCATTGACGGACACGGTGACACCTCTACGCTGCCACCAATCAGCGACAGTGCAACAAGCAAAAACGTTACAAAGAGGAAACGTCATGGCTCGCGTGAAATTCGGCGCTTTTCTGGCCCCGCATCATCCCATCGGCGAACATCCGATGCTGCAATTCCGGCGCGACCTCGATCTGGTCGAGCAACTGGATTCGCTTGGCTATGACGAATTCTGGTGCGGCGAACACCATTCTTCGGGCTGGGAGATGATCGCTTCGCCCGAGATGTTTCTCGCTGCCGCCGGTGAGCGCACCAAACGGATCCGGCTCGGCACCGGCGTGATCTCGCTGCCTTATCACCATCCGTTCAACGTCGCCCAGCGCATGGTCCAGCTCGACCATATGACCGGCGGTCGCGCAATGTTCGGCTCCGGGCCGGGCGCCCTCGCCTCCGATGCGCACACGCTCGGCATCGACCCGATGACCCAGCGCGATCGCCAGGATGAAGCGATCGACGTCATCCGCCGGCTGTTCAACGGCGAGCGCGTCACCGCCAAGAGCGACTGGTTCACGATGAACGACGCGGCGCTGCAGATCCTGCCGCTGCAGGAGGAGATGCCGTTCGTGGTGGCGTCGCAGATCTCGCCATCGGGTATGACGCTGGCCGGCAAATACGGCATCGGCATCATCTCCTTGGGCTCGATGTCCACCCAGGGGCTGATGGCGCTGCCGACGCAATGGGGTTTCGCCGAGGATGCAGCCAAGAAACATGGCACCACGGTCGATCGCGCCAACTGGCGCGTGCTGCTGTCCTGGCACATCGCCGAGAGCCGTGCACAGGCCGAGCGCGAGGCCGGCCCCGGCCTGATGCGCTGGCACAACGAATATACGGTCAAGACGCTGCAACGGCCCGGCGTGCAGGCCTTCACGTCGCCGGAAGATGCGATCGAGAAGACCGCCGGCGGCGAGAATGCCGCATCCACCATCGGCACCCCCGACGATCTGATCAGGACCATCAAGAACCTGATGCAGGTGTCCGGCGGCGTCGGCACCATCATCGGCTTCGTGCATGACTGGGCCAATCCGGAAAACACGCGGCGCAGCTGGGACATGGTGGCGCGCTATGTGGTGCCGGAAATCAACGGCTATATCGCGAGCCTGCGCAAGTCGCAGCAATATGTCATCGACAACCGCGAAGTATTCGAGCGCGCCGGGCAAGCGGTGATGGCGAAGATCATGCAGAACGAAAAAGCTGCCGCGGCGCTGCCGCTCACCGGGCCGGGACGGGTGGCGATCCCGACCGTGAACGCGCCAGACCTGCGGAAAGCGTAAGCTGCAGCAACACCATCGCCCCGCAGAGTTCGCAGGGTGGGCAATGGCACCCTTGTGCCGTGCCCACCCTGCCGATCTCACGGAAACTGGTGCGCACGCTATGCTCTGCCCACCCTACGCTTCCTACTCTGCCGTGCCGAACGCTTTGCGCATGCCGGCATAGCCCGCCTGCTGCTGGCTCCAGTTGCGCCCGCCGGTGACGCCGCCATCGACGACCAGATCATTGCCATTGACGAAGGAGGATTCGTCGCTGGCGAGAAAGACCGCTGCATGTGCGATGTCGTCCGGCAGGCCTGCACGCGGGATCGGTTGCGCCGTCTTGAAGACCTCGCGCATCCCCGCAGCCGTCTCGTCTGCTGCCGCGACGGAGAGGCCGAGCGCCTTGCCGAAAATGCCGGTGGCGATCGCGCCGGGAGAGATGCTGTTGACGCGCACGCCGCTTTCGCCGAGCTCCATGGCCACGCATTTGGTGAGGTGAATCACGGCCGCCTTGGCGGCGCCATAGACCACCGACGACGAGTAACCCGCGAGGCGGCCGGCAATGCTGCCATTGTTAATGATGCTGCCGCTTCCCTGTTTTTTCATATGCGGCGCGGCGTGCTTCATGCCGAGCATGACGCTACGCACCAGGGTCGCCATCGCCGCATCGAACCGATCGACGTCGAGCCCTTCGATGCCGCCGGTCTGGGCGGGGCCGCCCGCATTGTTAAACAGGCAATCGATGCGACCGAAGTGATCAACCGCAAGGGAGACCAGCGCTTTCATCTGCGCTTCGTCGGTCACATCGGTCTGCAGGAAGCGGCAATGGGCACCGAGCCGCTGGGCGAGCGCTTCGCCTTCGGCGGCGCGACGGCCGGCAATGACGACCTTTGCACCTTCCGCGACGAAAATCTCTGCGGTCCGCAAGCCGATGCCGCTGGTCGCCCCGGTAATGACCGCGACCTTGTTATCCAGACGTCCCATAGCGTTTCCCCGTTTTTATGATTGGGTCGCATTTGACGCCGGAGTCCAGCTTCTGCGCAAGCCGAATATCGGCCGTACGTTCAGTCGGCCAGGAGCGGATTACGTCACCTGCAACTACGGTGCCGCCACAGCCGCCGACTCCGGCATCCGCATCTGAGCATAGGCCACAAGCGGCGCATCGCGATAATGACGCACGCCAACGCTATCGAGCACGAACAGTGGCTGATGGTTTTTCAAGTGCACATCCTCGACCATGGCCATGCGGCGGTGGTCGAGTAGCCACCAACGTCCGTCCATGCGGACCGCTGCCACGGCGTGATCCTCATGCCGCAAAGTATCTCGCAG
>SDZE01000098.1 GCA_004173095.1 Bradyrhizobiaceae bacterium | reverse complement strand
CCCTCGGCTGGTACCGCGTCGGCGAAGGCGCCGGCCTGATCGGTGCCGTGGTCGGCGCCCTGATCGTGCTGTTCGTCTGGGGCATCATCTCGAACCGCCGCACGGTGTGATCGCGATCGGCTGAGAGCAAGACTTGGCAGTGACCGTCGCCGGCGAAGGAGATCATCCTTCGCCGGCGATTTTTATTGGCGCTCTCCGCTCTCTGCCGAGAGGAGAAAGCTACACGAACCGGCAACTGCGCTGCGCATTCGCCATGCCGACCAGCGACGACACCGGCACACTGTAGCTGTTCTCCGACGGCGTCTGGCCGCGCGCAGCGAAGGCGACAAAGCCGCGCTGCCGGATCGACTCCCTGGCGTTCTGGATATTGACGTTTACCGCACAGCTCACCTTGCGGGCGCAGCTATTCTCATAGTTGAGCCGGAACGAATATTGGCCGTTGCTTTCCCAGTAGCCGACATATTTGTCGGAGATGCAGGCCCGGGCTTCCTCGGTCCAGTTCTCAGGCTCCGGCCATAGCAGCAACGCGCTGCCGCCTGTCAGCCCACCGACCGCAACGACCGCGATCGCAATCAGCATCCATCTGCGTCTTAGCATTGCCACCTCCGGGTGCGTTGCCGTTGGTCGCGGAGAATGCCGCTACGGTTCAGCGCGCCGGCAGGTGGACGTATGCGTGGTGAGAGGCAGAGCTGCGTTCGGCAACACGCAGGTCGAACTCGCCGAGTTGTTGGGTTCGCGGTCCCAGCTTCGAGCCGGCCGACCTTGAATGTAGGGTGGGCAAAGCGAAGCGTGCCCACCGCCACGGCCTATCGTATGAGATGGCGGGCATGGCGCAAGGCGCCTTTGCCCACCCTACGGCTGCGAGCTACGCCTTCTTCTTCACGTCCTTCACACTCGAAAACACAATGCCTTCGGCGCGTTCCTTGGTGTAGTTCAGATAGAAGTCGTTTTTCGCCAGGAACACCGGATCGCCGTCGACGTCGTCCGCGACGCCGGAATTGTTGTTCGACATGAAGGTCTCGAGCTTCTTGCGGTCGTCCGACGAGATCCAGCGCGCCAGCGAGAATTCCGACACTTCGAAACTGACGGGCAGTTGATACTCGGCGTCGAGCCGCGCCTTCAGCACGTCAAGCTGCAGCGGGCCGACCACGCCGACCAAAGCGGGGGCGCCGTCGCGCGGGCGGAACACCTGCACGACGCCCTCCTCCGACATCTGCTGCAACGCTTCTTTCAGCTTCTTGGCCTTCATGGCGTCGCCGAGCCGTACACGCCGCACGATTTCCGGCGCGAACGACGGCACGCCGATGAAGGTGATGTCCTCGCCGTCCGTCAGGGTGTCGCCGATCCGCAGCGTGCCGTGATTGGGGATGCCGACCACGTCGCCGGCATAGGCTTCATCGGCAATGGCGCGGT
>SDZE01000204.1 GCA_004173095.1 Bradyrhizobiaceae bacterium | reverse complement strand
TCGTGGAGATTGACGGCGCCGGGAATGTGTCCGGCGGCATAGGCATCGGGATTGCGCGTGTCGATGATGACACAGGGCTCTGATTTCATGAACGTCGCGAGGTCGTCTGCGGAAATGAGAACGTCTGCCATTTCAAGCCTCCACTCTGTTGAACATCGTTGTTGAACCGTCGGTCTTGGGCCGTGCCGTCTTGAGCCGTACTGTCTGTGCCGTGACTCGAAGTCAGCGAGCGCTGTCTCCCTGCTGTTCGCGCGCATTGTCTGCGAGCATCTTCCGGAGCTGTTTGGTGGCGGGGGTGACGATCGCCACGAAATAGGCCTCGCGCAGGCGGCGCTGCGCGCGATGGGATTTGAGATAGCCGCGCGCACCACAATGCAGCATCGCGGCATGGGCTGCGGCCACCGCTGCGTCACCCGCGCGCAGGCGGAGATCGACGACGGCGCGCCAGTAGTCGTTGCTGGTCTCGTAAGGCGTGGCCGCCAGCAGCATCGTCTCGGCTTCCATCTTCGCCAGCAGAGCCGCGAAATCCTCCGGCTGCTGCGGCAGGAAGCAATTGACGTGCGCGAGCGAGGGTTTGACGCCCTCCATGATCGCGACGCAGTCGCGGATGAGGCCGAGCCCCATCCCCATCTGCATCAGGATGAAGCCGGCGCGGATGGTCCTCACGAACGGCATCGCCGGTGCGGCCAGCACTTGGTCGTCGGGAATGAAGACGTCGCGGAATTGCACCGCATAGGTGCCGGTGCCATCCATGGCGAGGAACGGCTTGCACGGCGTCAGCAGCAGATTGTCATCGGCACAGTCGGCGATGAACATCACCTTCTCGCCGGTCTCCTCGACCTCGAAGATGGTGCCGAACAGATGGTCCGGTCCGAGATTGGAGACCCACGGCAAGGCGCCGCGGACGATATAGCCGCCGTCAGCGCGACGGCCTTTCAGCTTGAGCTTTTCGATGCCGAAGAAGCTCTTCATGGGATTGGAGAGGCCGGTGCCACCCAGCGTTTTGCCGCTGGCGGCGGCGCCGAGATATTTCGCCTTCAGCGCAGCGTTATCGGAATTGAGGATGTACCAGACCAGCGTGTTCTGACACCACGCCATGAAGGCGCTCGAGCCGCAGGTTTCGCCGATGGCGGAGATGCCTGCGATGGTGTCGCGCAGATCCGCATGCGCGGACCAGGCGCCGGCCTCGCCGAGACGACGCAGCGCCTGATCGGGATAGATCGTGCCCTCGTCGATCTCCAGCGCGATCGGCGTCAGCTCGCGCCGCGCGACAGCGGTGATGCGATCGACGAGCGGCTCCGGATCCGCGACGTCTTCGGATATCCGAACGGCAGCCATTGTGGTCATCGTCGTCTCCGTCACTTGCAGAAAGGGAGTAGGCGGCCGCATCGCTGCGGCTGCTTCGTTCTCAGACCCAT
>SDZE01000445.1 GCA_004173095.1 Bradyrhizobiaceae bacterium | reverse complement strand
TCGATATAGCTGGTGAGGCCGCGGCCATACAGCAGGCCCTTCTTCTTCGCTTCCTTCTTGCGTGCAGCGAAGCCGTCCCAGTCGGCGAGTTCGGAGGCGCGCTCAAGCATATGTGCGAAGGCACCGCTGTCGTAAGTCTGGCCCACCGCGTTCTTGTAGGGCAGCTGCGTCGGCTTGATGTAGTTGACCTTGCGGATGGCGCGCGGATCCATGCCGATCTGGCGTGCTGCCGCGTCCATCAAGCGCTCCATGATGAACACCGCTTCCGGACGCCCGGCGCCGCGATAGGCGCCCACCGGCGCCGTGTGGGTCATCACCGCCTTGATGTCGTAATGCACGTTCTGCACATCATAGACGCTGGTCTGCACGAACGGACCGAGCACCAGCGGAATGATCAGCGCCGTGCCGGACATGTATGCGCCGGTGCCGCCGATCGAACGCACGCGATAGGCCAGGATGCGGCCCTTGCTGTCCAGCGCGAGTTCGGCCGTAGAGGTGAGATCGCGGCCATGGGTGCCGCCGACGAAATCGTCGGTGCGGTCGCCGCGCCAGCGGATTGTCTTGCCGAGTTTGGTGGCCGCATAGGCGACGATGGCGTCTTCCGGATACAGGCTGGTCTTCTGGCCGAAGCCACCGCCGATATCGCCGACCATGACCCGGATCGAGTCCTTCGGCCGCTTCAGGATTGCGTCCGCCAGGATGTCGCGCGTGGCCGTAGGCGTCTGCGACTGCACATGCAGCGTCAGCCGGCCGGAGGCCTTGTCCACTTCGGCAATGGCCGAGCGCGGCTCCATGGCCGACGGCACCAGACGCTGGCTGGTGATATCGAGCGACACCGTGTGCTTGGCCGCTGCAAAGGCCGCTTCCACCTTGGCGGCGTCGCCATAGCTGCTCGCCGCCACGATGTTGTCGCCCGCAGCGTCCCACACCAGCGGTGCACCCGGCTGTGCAGCGGCCGTCGGATCGACCACCGCCGGCATCACGTCGTAAGTGATCTCGATCGCCTCGGAGGCGAGTTGCGCCGCAGCGCGCGATGTGGCGATCACGGCGGCCACCGGTTCGCCGGCGAACCGCACCACCTCATGCGCCAGCAACCGGCGCGGCGCGAACACGGCCGGCGAGCCGTCCGGCCGCTTGAAGATCGGCAGCGTCGGCAGCGTGCCCACATCGTCGGCCACGAGATCGGCGCCGGTGATGATCGCCTGCACGCCCGGCATCGCCTTGGCGGCCTCGGTGTCGATGGCTCCGATCTTCGCATGGGCGTGCGGCGAGCGCAGCACATGCAGCCACAGTGCGCCATTGTCAGACTTGTCGTCGATGAACTGGCCTTGCCCGGTGAGGAGACGCTGATCTTCGAGGCGCTTGGGAGACAGACCGGCGCCGAAACGCAGGTTGGCGGGCAAAATGTTCATCTGGCGTCCTTG
>SDZE01000260.1 GCA_004173095.1 Bradyrhizobiaceae bacterium | reverse complement strand
CACGCTGGCCATCAGCGTGCCGAAGCCGAGCAGAGCGGTGTTGGTGAAGACGCTGTCATGCAGGTTGCCCTGCAGATAGATGCCGCCGCTGACGGTGAACAGCGCCAGCAACAGCAGGACGAAGGGGATGTACTCCATCAGTGCCGTATGGGCGAGCGTATGCGAAACCGTCGTGGTGCCGGTGGCCAACCATAACGGTATGATCACCAGGGCGGCCCAGAGGGCGGCGATTTTGCCGTAGTGATGTTCCCAGACATGCGGATAGAGCACGGGGCCGGTGGCGATGCAGAGCAGCATGCCGGCGAAGGGCAGTGCCCACAGCATCGAGAGTTGCGCGCCGTTCAATCCATCCGCGGCATGAGCGGCGTCTGGAATGAAAGCGAGGACGGCCGCGCCGAGCGCGAGGCTGAGAATACGAAACAAGAGCAGGCCTTTCACTGAACCGGTAGTTGGTCTCGTGCAGAGCCCATCGAAAACTCAACCCTTGAGAAATTCCGACGCCTTGTAAAGCGAGCGAAACGGCACGCCTGCCTGAGCAAAGGTCTCGGCTGCGCCTTCGTCGCGGTCGACCATGGTGAACACCAGGGCGACCTCCGCGCCGGCCTCGCGCACGGCATCGAGCGCCTTGACCGCGGAGCCGCCGGTGGTGGTGACGTCCTCGACGATGACGATACGCTTGCCTTGAAGGCTTTCGGTCTTGGTCAGGCCCTCGATCGCGAGGCGCGCGCCGTGCTCTTTCGGCTTTTTGCGCACGAAGAAGGCGCCGATCGGCGCGCCCTTCATCCATGACAACTGCGCCAGCGCGCCGGCGAGCGGCACGGCGCCCATCTCCAGCCCGCCGACATAATCAAGCTTGTCGTCCTTCAAGGCCTCGAAGGTCAGGTCGGCCAGCAGCGCGGCGCCTTCCGGGTCGCACATGGTGGGCTTCAGGTTGAAATAGAAATTGCTCTTGCGGCCCGAGGCGAGCGTGATCTCGCCATAACCGAACGAACGGTCGCGGATGATCTCGAACAGGCGGGCGCGGGCGGCTGATTTGGGCAAGGCGATCTCTCTTTCAGTTCAACCGAGGCAATTTACCGGCCTGGGGCAGGATAGGCCAGAGCGCAGGTAGTCCCGTCAACAGCCCCGGTTTGCGGTGCGGCCGGACGATGATACAGCTTGAAAAAACCGGGAAGGGACGCACGTGACCATCGACTTGCATACATGGAACACACCGAACGGCCGCAAGATTTCCGTCGCGCTGGAGGAAATGGGGCTACCCTACAAGGTGTACCCGGTGAACATCTCCAAGGGCGACCAGCAGAAGCCGGATTTCCTGAAGATCAGCCCGAACAACAAGATCCCGGCGATCGTCGATCCCGATGGGCCGGACGGCAAGCCGGTCAGCGTGTTCGAGTCCGGCGCCATCCTGCTCTATCTCGGCGAGAAGACCGGCAAATTCCTGCCGAAGTCTCTGGGCGACCGTATTCCGGTGCTGGAATGGCTGATGTGGCAGATGGCCGGTTTCGGCCCGATGCCGGGCCAGGTGCATCATTTCATCGCGCTTGAAAACGAGGCGGATCGCGCCTATGGCCTGAAGCGGTTCTCCGACGAGACCCGTCGGCTTTATGGGGTGCTGGATCGTCGGTTGGCCGATCATGAATTTGTCGCAGGTAGCTTGTCGGTGGCCGATTTCGCCATTCTCGGCTGGGCCTGGCGGCATGAGCGCCACAAGGTCTCGTTCAGCGACTTCCCCCATGTCGGCCGCTGGTACGATCAACTGATGGCGCGACCGGGCGTGACCCGCGGGATGACGGCGAAGCTTGACTGAGCTTCGTCTCGCCCTTCAGCGCCGCCTAACTAGCTCGCTCGAAGCCCGCAGGGATGGCGGCAACTGGGTCGCTGCCGATGCACGCGACCACGTCGCCAAGCAGATCGCGCAGGATGGCGATCGCTGCGTCGCTCCGCGTCATCGGCCTGCCGAAGAAATAACCCTGCAGGTAGTCGCAGTTCAGGTGTCGGAAGAACGCGGCCTGCGCCGCGGTCTCGATGCCCTCGACCGTGATTTCCATGTTGAGGGTTCGCCCGAGCCCGATGATCGTCTGCAGCACCGGGGTGACCGAGCATTGCGACGCTGCTTCGTCCGGGACGAACGACTTGTCGATCTTGATCTTGTCGAACGGCAGCCGCCAGAGATAGCCGAGGCTTGAATAGCCGGTCCCGAAGTCATCCATGACGATCGCCGCGCCGGCCTGCTTCAGGTCGAACAGCTGTTCGATCACGTCCTCGCTCGCTTCCAGCAGCAGCCCCTCGGTGATCTCCAGTTCCAGCCGGCCGGCGCCGAGCCCGGTCTCTCTGATCGCATCCGCGACGACGCTGGTGATCGCATTCGAACTCTTGAACTGCACCGGCGACAGGTTGACGCTGATCTTGAGATGGGCGGGCCAGGTCGAGGCCACGGCGCAGGCATTCCTGATGACCCATGCGCCGAGATCGTCGATGGCGCCGATTTCCTCGACGACGGGAATGAAGACGGCAGGCGGAATGAGATCGCCGCGTTCGTCGCGCAGTCGCAGCAGCGCCTCGAATCCGTCGAGCCGGCCATTTCGCCGTACCAGCGGTTGAAAATACAGCTCGAAGGATTCGGTTGCGACGGCTTCGCGGATATGTGCTTCCAGCTGTCGCCGCGCCGTCACTGCATCGCGCATTTCGGGAGCAAAGACGACGAAGCGCGCGCGCCCGGCGTCCTTGGCCCGATACAGCGCGATGTCGGCATCTTCCAGCAGTTCATCCCCGGTCGCATGCGTCACGGTGGCTGCAGCGCTGCCGACGCTGGCCGACACGGTGACGCTGTGATGGCTGAGCTGGAACGGTCCGGCCAAGGCTAGGGTAATACGCTCAGCCATGACGCCGATATCGCTGGCGTCTCGCAGGTTCGTTTGCGCCACGGCAAACTCGTCGCCACCGAGCCTGGAGACGATGTCGCCCTGACCGAGCAGTCGCTTCAGCCGCTTGGCCACGGCGCGGATCAGTTCGTCGCCGACACCATGTCCGAGCTGATCGTTGATCTCCTTGAAGCGATCGAGATCGATATAATGCACAGCCATGCGCACGCGCGACTGCGGGCTCGCCATCGCCCGCGTCAGGCTTGCCAGAAAGCTTCCGCGATTCAGCGTGCCTGTCATCGAATCGTGGTGCGCGAGATAGCGGACATGCCGGTCGCTGTTGCGCTTTTCACGTTCATGTCGCGCGAACAGCACGGCGGCGCCGAACAGGATGAGGATGACGCCGGCCGTCGGTGCCATGATGGCCAGGGTGATCATGCGGCTGCGCTGCTCCGCCGCCGCCAAATAAGGCTCGATGACTTTCGTCACCTCCATGACGGCGCGGACGTCGCCGAGCTTCCAGTCCCTCTTGGGCGAATCCCCACTGATGTTGTGACAGCTCACGCAGGCCGTCTCCGTCATCCGGTCCGGTACCGCGATGCGCAGCAGACGCTTGCCGTCGCGGGTTTCCTCGCGCGACACGATCGCGGACGGATCGCGCTGGAAGGCAGCCCATGCCGTCGTCTGGAAGCTATCCATGACCCGCTCCGCCCGGTTCGGCCAGGGATACGGGCTGACCAGCGACAGCGTGGTATCCTTCTCCTTCAGCAGATCGGAAATGTCCTGGACAAACGTCGCCGGCAGCGGAATCGCCTTGGGATTTCCTTTGTGATCGTGGGACGGCGTAAGGTGTCCGCTGGCAAGCTCCTTAGCGACGACGTTCCGCGTGTAGTAGCCGCGCGTCAGCTTGATCTGATCGACCGTCTCGATATTGCTGCGATAGGCCGCCTCGATGGCTGCGGCCTTCATCGCGCCGGGAAGATAGAGATCGATGGCGAACAGGCCAATGGCCAGCGCCAGCGCAACGCTCGTCGCTGCCACGAATTCCGGTCGCACCTTCAACCGATCAATCAAACGCTTCCGAAGTCGAGGCATAGGTAATATCCGCCCTGTGATCTGCGGAGCCTATCCCAATGAGATTAAATGGAGCCGAACGCGGAGGGTTAAACGTCGCTTAGTCGTTGGTGTAACGAGATACTACAAACGAGCGCGTCGCTTGCGCTGCTATGTCAGTCGCTGGCCGCGATCAAATCGCCGGTCGCTCTGATGATACCAGTGCGGCTGCATCATCGCACCACTGGGAAAGCCGCGGAGGCGATCAGCTCTTGCGCATGTCACTGCGATCGCCCGCTGGTGAGCGCGAACCAGATCGCGATACCGAGCAGCACCAGAGCCAGGCTGCGGCGGACGGTACGGCGCCGGGCGGGCGTTGCGATGGTGCCTTGCAGGCTTCCGCTCAAAACGACGATGCCGGCATGAATCACCGTGGCGATGCCGACATAGATCGCACTCAGGAGCAGCGTCTGCGTCACCACCGGCCCGCCGTCGATCCGGACAAACTCGGGCAGCACCGCCACGTAGAAGATCGCGGCCTTGGGGTTCAGCAGGTTGGTGATCAGCCCACGGCGGAATGCGCGCCATGGCTGGCTGTTGCCGGTCTCTACGGTCTCGGCGGTTTCACTCTCGCTCGACCATGCGTCCCAGGCGAGCCACACCAGATAGGCAACACCGGCCCATCGCAGCGCCTCGTAGAGCCAGCGCGAACTGTCGATCAGCGCGGCAAGCCCCAGTGCTGCGGCGATGCCGTAGGTCGCCAGCCCTAGCGCGATGCCGGCGACGGCGGCGAAGCCTACGCGTCGTCCGTGCGAGAGCGACATTGTGGCGAGATAAGCCATATTGGGCCCGGGCGTGATCTCGATGATCGCCGCGGTCAGCGCGAATGCCAGCATACTGGCCGTGTCCAATTGCATCATCGCGCCCCCAGAGCCCTATCGGCATCCACGGGCGCGGCGATGTCAATCCGGCACGGTGCGGGAAGCCGGGTTCAGTGCGCCTCTTCCCAATTGTTCGCGGCGCGGGCATCGACCTGCAGGGGGACCGATAGCAGAACAGCCGGAAACGGTGCGTCCTGCATGGTGTGCTGAACCACCGGCAGCGTGGCCGCCACCTCGTTGTCCGGCACTTCGAAGATCAGTTCGTCATGCACCTGCAACAGCATGCGCGCCGACAGCTTCTTTTCGGCCAGCGCATCTTCCATCCGCACCATGGCGCGGCGGATGATGTCGGCGGCGGTGCCCTGCAGGCGCGCATTGATGGCCGCGCGTTCGTTGAAGGCGCGCACCGACGGGTTCGAGGCCTTGATATCCGGATAGTGGCACTTGCGGCCGAACAGCGTCTCGACATAGCCGTTGGCACGGCAGAAATCGCGGGTCTGGTCCATGTAAGCGCGGATGCCCGGGAAACGCTCGAAATACTTCTTGATATAGGCCGACGCCTCTTCACGCGGGATGCTGAGCTGATTGGCGAGACCGAAGGCTGAGATGCCGTAGATGATGCCGAAATTGATCGCCTTGGCGCGGCGGCGAATTTCGCCGGGCATGTCCTGCACCGGCACACCGAACATTTCCGACGCCGTCATGGCGTGAATGTCGAGCCCGTCCTGAAACGCCTGTTTCAGCACCGGGATATCTGCGATCTCCGCCAGCAGTCGCAATTCGATCTGCGAGTAGTCCGCCGAGATCAGCTTGTGTCCCTCGGCGGCGACGAAGGCGCGCCTGATCTTGCGACCATCCTCGGTGCGCACCGGGATATTCTGCAGGTTGGGTTCATTCGACGACAGCCGGCCCGTCGTCGTCGCAGCCAGTGCGTAGGTCGTATGCACGCGGTGCGTCTGCGGATGCACGTAGTTCGGCAACGCATCGGTATAGGTTGAGCGCAGTTTCGAGACCTGTCGCCAATCGAGAATTTTGCGCGGGAATTCGTGGCCTTGTTCTGCCAGTTCATCCAGCACCTGCGCCGAGGTGGACCAGGCGCCGGTCTTGGTCTTGGAGCCGCCGGGCAGGCCCATCTTACCGAACAGGATATCGCCGAGTTGCTTGGGGCTGCCGATATTGAGGTCCTCGCCGGCGATCTCGCGAATTTCGGATTCGATGCGCGCGGCGGTTTGTGCGAAATCCGCCGACAGCTTTGATAGCACCTGCCGATCGATCGAGATGCCGCGGCGCTCCATCCGGGCCAGCACCGAGATCAGCGGTCGCTCCAGCGTTTCATACACGGTGGTCATGCGATCGGCTGCAAGGCGCGGCTTCAGGACATTCCACAACCGAAGCAGGATGTCGGCATCTTCGGCAGCGTATTCTGTCGCGCGATCGATCTTGACCTTTTCGAAAGTCAGCTTCGCTTTGCCCGAGCCGATGATCTCGCCATAGCTCAGCATCTTGTGACCGAGCCACGTCTCCGCCAGTGAATCGAGACCGTGCGCATTGCGGCCGGCATCGAGCGCATAGGACATCAGCTGCACGTCGTCATGGTTGCGCAGCGTGATGCCGTGCTGGGCGAGCAGCACCGCGGTGAACTTGATGTTGAAGCCGATTTTCAGGACGCCTGCGGATTCCAGGATCGGCTGCAGAGTTTCGAGTGCATCGGAGGCCTTGATCTGGTCGGGCTCGAGATCGGCTGCGAACAGGCCCGAACCATCGCCGGACTGCCGGTGCGCGAGCGGAATGTAGCAGGCGTCATTCGGCCCGATCGCCAGCGCCAGGCCGACGATGTCGGCCTGCATCGGGTCGATCGACGACGCCTTGGCCTCGAACGCCACATGGCCGGTATCGAGAATACGCGCGATCCATCTGTCGAGATCGGCGGGGCTTCGGATGCTCTGATAGGCATCGCGCTTGACCTGCATGTTGCGGGCGGCTTCGGCGCGTGTCTTGGCCAAGCCCGCTGGCGTCAGCGCTACACGATCGCCGTGGACTGGCCCGTTCAGATGCGCCGCACTCGCTTCGCCCCCTCTCTCGCTC
>SDZE01000584.1 GCA_004173095.1 Bradyrhizobiaceae bacterium | reverse complement strand
CTGCTTGAATTTGTGCATGCCGGCGACATTGGCACCATGCGCTCGGGCATGCCGGTGTTCCGGTTGCGATTTGCCGACGCGAACTATCGCTGGGTGCGTCTGAAGCTCCACCCGGAGACGGATGCGGCGGAGCGGGTGATCAGCCGCCAGGGTGTGCTGATCGAGATCACCGAGGTCACCGAGCAGGTGCTGGTGGAGATTCGCCAGCGCTTTTTGCGCTTGCTGGAAACCATTGATGGCGTAGTGTGGGAAGCTGAAATCGGCGTGGGCAATACTTTCCTGAGCCCCCAGGTCGAACGGTTGTTCGGCTACTCCGTGGAGGAGTGGCGGTCTGACCCGGGCTTCTGGCGGGCGCATGTGCATCCCGACGACCTGGAGGCTGCCTTGGTGATCGACGATGCCGCCTACAACGCGACGCACAGCTATGCCTACGAGATGAGTTATCGGCTGATTGCGAAATCCGGCAAGGTCGTGTGGGTGCGCGATCTGTGCCGCGCAGTGGTCGAGCCGGGGCGGCCGAACCGCATGATCGGTCTGATGATCGACGTCACCCGGCAGAAGAACACCGAACTTGAATTGTTGCGCTCCGAAAACCGCTATTCGCTGGCGACCCTCGGATCCAATGACGGCATCTGGTACTGGGACTTGCGAACCGACGCCCTGCATGTGTCCGGGCGCTTTCACCAGATCGTCGGGCTGGGTAGCGGCGATCATGTACACGACGGTGGCTGGAGCTTTCTGGAGCAACTCATCGATCCCGAAGATCGCGTGCGCGTGCAGGTGGCCTACCGCAGGCATCTGTCGGGGAACAGCCCGAACTTTTCGGTGGATTTCCGCGCGTTCCACGCGGCTGGACGGCTGGTGTGGGTCAATTGGCGCGGGCTCGCCGAGTTTGAAGACGGCGTTGCGGTGCGCATGGCGGGCTCGTTGATCGATCTGGCTGACCGTGGCAGTTCCTACGATGCGCTGACCAGCTTGCCTGGCCGGCCGTTGTTCCGCGATCGCCTCGCGAATCTCATGGCGCTGCACCAGAACGAGGCTGCGAATGGTGATGGCGTGCCAACACGGGATGGAACCACCATGTTCGCCGTGCTGCTGCTGGATCTCAACGGGTTCAAGGCCGTCAATGACAACTACGGGCATCATGTGGGCGACCGGCTGTTGCAGCAGGTGGCGCGGCGGCTCGAATCCTGCGTGCGGGCGGTTGATATGGTCGCCCGCATGAGTGGTGACGAATTCAATGTGCTGTTGGAGTCCATTGATCCCGCTGAGGCCAGCAACCGCGCCCATCAGATCGCCGCCGCCCTCGCAGCGCCTTATGTGGTCGGCGAACACACCGTGATCAGTGGCGCGAGCATTGGACTTGTCAGCAGTGCATCCGGGCTGGCGACGGTGGACGACTACCTGCGCGCCGCAGACAGCGCAATGTACCGCGCCAAAAG
>SDZE01000056.1 GCA_004173095.1 Bradyrhizobiaceae bacterium | reverse complement strand
CGTCTGGCCAATGAGCGCGTGCGCGGCATGATGGAAGCGGTTGCTGCCGGCGCGGAGGAGCTGAATACGTCCGTGCGCGAAATCTCTGAGGCGATGACGAAGTCCCGCGAGACGGCCGTAGACGCCGTCGATCGTGTCTCAGGAGCGGACTCGCAGGCCCAGCGTCTCAGCAATGCGGCTCAGGCGATGAGCGGGATTGTCGAGATGATCAACAACATCACCGGCCAGATCAATCTGTTGGCTTTGAATGCGACGATCGAGTCGGCACGAGCAGGCGAGGCGGGCCGCGGGTTCGCCGTGGTCGCCGCGGAAGTCAAGAATCTTGCCAATCAGGCCAAGCAGGCGACGGACAAGATCGGGCAGGAAATCGGCAATCTCAACGTGATCTCCGGTGACGTGATCGATGCCCTGAGCGCGATCAAGCAAGCCATCAACAATGTGAGCGAATACGTCACGTCGACCGCCGCAGCGATCGAGGAGCAGAGCACCGTCACCAACGAGATGTCGAGCAGCATGCAGCGGGCTGCATCCGAAGCGGCGAAAATCGCTTCGGGTTAGGATGGGTAGTGGGGAGCCGTATGCTCGTTGTTCGGACAGCCGATAAATCCGAGGCATGGCGATGTCGCATTGCGATGTTTACCGGGATCGCGAAGACGGTCACCGTGAACGGTGTTGAAATCAATGGCATCGTGCGTTCGATCAAGCAGGATACGACGAACGACGCTCCGGTCTGGACCATGTCGATCCTTGAGATGGAAGCGCCGGAGTACAAGCCCAGCGTGGATGGCCGTCGAAAGCGATCGAAGCTTTCCTCGCAATAGCCGCGATCGAAGCCCTTGATCGGGTCGTACTGGCACGATGTCCAGCCCACGCCGGAATCGGCTACATTCGATAAAATGCAAAGGCATGATCGTACCGTATGCCTGCGGTGGAGGATGTAAAAGTTGCTCTCTCCTGGAAATCGGTTCGATGCCTGGACCATGTCGGCTGTGATAGCGGCGTGACGGCGACATCCGCAGTCGAAGTCGTGCTGGTCTATGCCGTGGCCGACAATGGCGTTATCGGCAATGACAACACCATTCCCTGGCGGCTGAAGTCCGACATGCAGCGCTTCAAGGCGCTGACCATGGACAAACCCATTGTGATGGGCCGCAAGACATTCGAGTCGTTTCCGCGCCGGCCGCTGCCCGGGCGCACCAATATTGTCATGACCCGCAACGCCGGTTACGCGGCGGAGGGTGCCGTCGTCACCACATCTTTGGCCGGCGCCCGCGCCATCGCCACCGGGGACGCGCTGCGGCGTGGCGCCACGCAGATCGCCGTCATCGGTGGCGCCGACATTTATGCGTTGTGGATTCCGTTCGCCGATCGCCTCGAAATCACCGAAGTGCATGCACGTCCGGCCGGCGACACCACGCTGCCGCCCGTCGATCCTGCGGCGTGGCAGGAAACCGCACGTGTCCGGCATCCTGCGGGAGGGGAAAACACCGTCGATTTCTCCTATGTGACATATTGCCGGCGGACCCACCGTTAACCGCGTTTTTTGCCCGTTAACATTGAAAAACATGGCGTTACGCTTAGTTCACCGGTGCGGTGGCCTGCGTTGTAAGAGCCGGGGGCGTCGCCTATAAAGCCATGCAGACGTGGCCAGACCGGTATGTCCGGCCGCGCAAAGGAGAGTTTGAATGCCGTGGAAGAATCAAGGCGGAGGCCCCTGGGGGCCCGGCCCGAAAGGACCCTGGGGATCGGGTCCGCAGTCGTCCGGACCAAGGCCGCCCGATCTTGAAGATCTTCTGCGCAAGGGCCAGGACCGTCTGCAGTCGATGCTGCCCGGCGGCTTCATCAGCGGCATGGGAATCACGCTGGTCCTGATCGCCGCCTTGGCGATCTGGGGCTTGTCCGGCTTCTTCCGCGTCCAGTCCGAAGAGCTCGGCGTCGTGCTGCGCTTCGGCAAGCATGTCCGCACCGTGCAGCCCGGCCTGAATTATCACCTGCCATATCCGATCGAGACCGTGCTGCTGCCGAAGGCGCTGCGCGTATCGACCTTGTCGGTCGGCATGTCGCTCGGCGACGACACCGGTCGACGTGGCCGGGTGACCCGCGATATCCCCGAAGAGAGCCTGATGCTGACGGGTGACGAGAACATCGTTGACGTCGACTTCACGGTGTTGTGGCGCATCAAGCCCGATGGCGTGGGCAACTTCCTGTTCAACATCCAGAACCCGGAAGGCACCGTCAAAGCTGTCGCCGAAAGCGTGATGCGTGAGGTGGTCGGCCGCGCCAACATCCAGCCGATCCTGACCGGCGCGCGCACCACCACGGAAGCCCAGGTGCAGGAGCTGATGCAGAAGACACTCGACGGCTACGGCGCCGGCGTGCTCGTGCAGCAGGTGCAGTTGCAGAAGGTCGATCCGCCGTCCCAGGTCATCGACGCGTTCCGCGACGTCCAGGCGGCGCAGGCCGACGCCCAGCGTCTGCAGAACGAAGCGCAGACCTATACCAACCGCATCGTCCCCGATGCGCGCGGTCGTGCTGCACAGATCCTGCAGGTCGCTGAAGGTTATCGTGAGCAGGCGATCGCCGAAGCCAAGGGCCAGAGCGCACGCTTTCTCAAGGTGTATGAAGAGTACAAGAAGGCGCCGGACGTGACCCGTCAGCGTCTCTATCTCGAAACAATGGAGAAGATCCTGCATGGCGCCGAGAAGCTGATCAGCGATCCAGGCTCGGGCGCAAACGCCTCGCAGGGCGTGGTGCCTTATCTTCCCTTGAATGAACTGACGCCGCGGCGTCAGCCACCGGCGACATCTGGTCAGCCTCAGCAGAATGGGGGCAATCGATGAAAACCGGTATCTCAGGTATCGTCGCACTGATCGTGGTGTTGGTGCTGGTCGTTCTCGGTTTTGGTTCGCTGTACACCGTGCGGCAGACCGAACAGGCACTCGTGGTTCGCCTCGGCGAACCCGTGCGCGTGGTCACCGAACCGGGCCTGAACTTCAAGGTGCCGTTCATCGACAGCGTCATCTCGATCGACAAGCGGATTCTCGATCTTGAAAATCCCGCCCAGGAACTGATCGCCAACGATCAGCGCCGCCTCGTGGTCGATGCGTTCGCGCGTTACAAGATTAAGAACGCGCTGCGCTTCTATCAGAGCATCGGTTCGATCCAGGCGGCGAACATCCAGCTCACGACGCTGCTGAACGCGGCCATGCGCCGTGTGCTCGGCGAAGTCACCTTCATCCAGATCGTTCGCGACGACCGCGAAGGGCTGATGAACAAGATCCGTGACCAGCTCGACAAGGAAGCCGATGGCTATGGCATCTCGGTGGTGGATGTCCGTATCCGTCGCGCCGATCTGCCCGACGCCAACAGCCAGGCGGTCTATCAGCGCATGCAGACGGAACGTCAGCGTGAAGCGGCCGAGTTCCGGGCGCAGGGCGGCCAGAAGGCTCAGGAAATCCGTTCCAAGGCGGATCGTGAGGCGACGGTCATCATCGCCGATGCCAACTCGACGGCAGAACAGACCCGCGGCGCCGGTGACGGTGAGCGTAACCGTCTGTTCGCCGAAGCCTATGGTCAGGATGCGGAGTTCTTCGCGTTCTATCGGTCGATGACGGCTTACGAGAACGGTTTGAAGCAGGGCGATACCCGTTACCTGCTAAGGCCGGATTCGGAGTTCTTCCGTTTCTTCGCCAATCCGTCGGGCAGGCCTGCTGCGGCGAGACCGTAACCACGCGCGACGTTTGCGGTTCGTCCGTTTTGCGTTCGCCGCAAGTCTGATCTAAGGATGAGGCGCATCGTCACACGATGCGCCTCATTTGTTTTCAGAAGACTGCGCCAAGAAACGTCAAGGGTGCGAAAGTTCGGGAGTTGATCCGGTGGGGTCCATAGCGTTGACCGACTTCCTCATCGGCTTGGGGATTCTACTCGTGTTTGAGGGCATCCTGTTCCTTGGCTTCCCCGGCTGGATGCGCCGCGCCATGAAGAGCGCTCTGGCTTCGCCCGACAGTGTGCTGCGGCTCGCCGGCATCATCTCGGCGGTCGGGGGCCTATTGCTGATCTTTTTCGTGAGGCGGTAGACCTGCCGTCGGCGGCCTGTCCAAAAGCGCAGCGGGATCAGCAGGATCGCCGTGGGCATATCCGTATTCCGCCGCAATCTGGAGCTTAGATGCGGCGGTCGAGATTATGCCCGGATTGAGCCGAGGCTTGCCCAACCGCATCTTTCGGGCACACTCTGCACGCCGATTACCGACCCCCGTCAGGAGACGTCACTGCAATGTCCATCGCGACCTCCGCCCCCACGTCCCTGCGCCATGTGCGCGATCTCGCCCTGCGCTCGCTCATCGCAGCGGTGGCGGCCGGCGCGCTGATTGGCGCCTCGGTGCCGGCTGCTGCGCGGGGGCCGGATGGCATTGCCGATGTCGCCGAGAAGGTGATCGACTCGGTAGTCAACATCTCGACCAGTTCGACGGTAGAAGCCAAAAACAGCGGTGAGGGCGGCAATCGCGGAGCGATGCCGCAACTGCCGCCGGGCTCGCAGTTCGAGGAGTTCTTCGAGGACTTTTTCAAGAACCGCGGCGGTCGTGGCGGCGGCGAAAAGGGCGGCGGCATGCAGCCGCGCAAGACCAATTCGCTCGGCTCCGGCTTCATCATCGATGCGTCCGGCCTTGCGGTCACCAACAATCACGTCATCGACGGTGCCGATGAAATCAACGTCATCATGAATGACGGCACCAAGATCAAGGCAGAACTGGTCGGCGTCGACAAGAAGACCGACCTTGCGCTGTTGAAGTTCACGCCGGTCAAGCCGGTTGTGGCCGTCAAGTTTGGTGACAGCGACAGGCTGCGCCTCGGCGAATGGGTGATTGCCATCGGCAATCCGTTTTCGCTCGGCGGCAGCGTGACGGCCGGCATCGTCTCGGCGCGCAACCGCGACATCAACAACGGCCCCTATGACAGCTATATCCAGACCGATGCCTCCATCAATCGCGGCAATTCCGGCGGCCCACTGTTCAACCTCGATGGCGAAGTGGTCGGCGTCAACACGCTGATCATCTCGCCCACCGGCGGTTCGATCGGCCTCGGCTTCGCCGTGCCGTCGAAGACGGTGTCGAGTGTCATCGACCAGTTGCGCGAATTCAAGGAAGTCCGCCGCGGCTGGCTCGGCGTGCGCATTCAGCCGGTCACCGACGAGATCGCCGAGAGTCTCAATATCAAGCCCGCCCGTGGCGCGCTGATCGCCGGCATTGACGGCAAGGGTCCGGCCAAGCCGGCCGGGTTGGAAACCGGCGACGTCGTCGTGAAATTCGACGGCAGGGACGTCAAGGAGCCGAAGGATCTGTCGCGCGCTGTCGCCGCCAGTCCGGTCGGCAAGGCCGTCGATGTGATCATCATCCGCAAGGGCAAAGAGGAAACCAAGAAGGTGACGCTTGGCCGTCTCGAGGACGACAAGCCGGTGCAGGCTTCGCTGAAGGCCGCACCCGAAGCCGAGAAGCCGGCCACGCAGAAGGCGCTCGGCCTGGATCTGACCGGCCTCAGCAAGGAGCTGCGGGCCAAGTACAAGATCAAGGACAGCGTGAAGGGCGTGGTTGTCACCGGCGTCGATAGCGGCTCCGATGCCGCCGAGAAACGCCTCGCTGCCGGCGACATCATCGTCGAAGTCGCCCAGGAAGCCGTGACCAACGCCGCCGACGTCAAGAAGCGCATTGATGCTGTGAAGAAGGACGGCAAGAAGTCGGTGCTTCTGCTGGTCTCGAACGGCGAAGGCGAATTGCGTTTCGTGGCGCTGAACGTGCAGTAAAGGCCAACGTCCTCCATCTGTCATTCCTGCGAAAGCAGGGATCCAGTTGAGGCTGGCGACGTAATTGAAACGTTGCTGTCAGTGTCTACTGGATCGCCCGGTCAAGCCAGGCGAAGACAAACATGAGTTAAGGACGCAGATGTAGGGTGGGCAAAGCGCAGCGTGCCCACCGGCCGAAGCCGGTAGTCTGATGGTGGGCACGCTGCGCTTTGCCCACCCTACAGCCCTAACTCACGAATTCGCTGCGCTTATATCCCTGCGCATAGAGCAGCGCGCTGAGATCGCCGAAGTCGATCCGTCCATGCGCCGCTGCAGCGACCGCGGGCTTGGCATGAAAGGCAACGCCCAGTCCTGCATCCTGGATCATCGCAAGATCATTGGCGCCGTCACCCACGGCGAGCGTGTCGAGATTGTCGAGACTTGCAGCCTCACGCAGTTCCACCAGCGTGGCGAGCTTGGCCGCCTTGCCCAGGATCGGCTCCGCCACCGTGCCGGTCAATTTGCCGTCTTGCACATGCAGCTCGTTGGCCCGGTTTTCCTGAAATCCGACCAGCTCCGCCACCTTCGCCGTGAACAGCGTGAAGCCGCCGGAGACCAGACAGGTATAGGCGCCGTGCGCACGCATGGTCTGCACCAGTGCCCGGCCGCCCGGCGTCAGCGTGATGCGCTCGGCCAGCACTTCATCGACGACCGAAATGGACAAGCCCTTCAGCAGCGCCACGCGCTCGCGCAGCGCCGGCTCGAATTCGATCTCGCCGCGCATGGCGCGCTCGGTGATAGTCGCAACATGGGCTTTAAGGCCGGCGAAATCGGCCAGCTCGTCGATGCATTCCTGGCCGATCATGGTGGAATCCATGTCGGCGAGAAAAAGCTTCTTGCGTCGATCGAGAACAGGCTGCACCACCACGTCGATGGGCATGTCGCCTCGCGCGGCGCGCAGGCGATCGGCGAGGGCGCGTTGGTCGGCTATGCTGTTGCCGTCGCTGGCGAACAGGATATCGGCGGCGACGCCGTCACTTAGCCAATGCGCCTCGGCGTCGCCCGGCAAGATCGCGCGAAAACCGTCGATCACCGTGCTATCGAGAGCGGGATCGGCAG
>SDZE01000366.1 GCA_004173095.1 Bradyrhizobiaceae bacterium | reverse complement strand
GTCGCCGGCGTACGCACCACCCAGGGCTCGACGATCTTCAAGGACGTGGTGCCGACCAAGTCCAACATCCTGGTCGAACGCCTCGAAGAGAACGGCGGCGTGATCTACGCCAAATCCAACACGCCCGAATTCGGCGCCGGCGCCAACACGTTCAACGACGTGTTCGGCGCGACGCTGAATCCGTGGGACCTGTCGAAATCAGCCGCCGGCTCGTCGGGCGGCGCCGCCGCTGCGATTGCGAGCGGCACCGCCTGGATCGCGCACGGCTCGGACATGGGCGGGTCGCTGCGCAATCCCGCCAGCTTCTGCGGCATCGTCGGCCTGCGCCCGAGCGTCGGCCGCGTCGCCTCCACGCCGAATGTCGCGCTGGCACGGACGCTCAGCGTTCAGGGGCCGATGGCCCGCAACGTCGAAGACCTCGCGCTCATGCTCGATGCCATGAGCGGCGAGCATCCCGCCGATATGCTGTCGCTGCCGTCATTGCCGACCTCGTTCCGAGCCGCCGTGCGCGCCGGCACCAGGCCGAAGCGCATCGCGTTTTCGCCCGATCTCGGCATCACGCCCGTCGACCCTGAAGTGGCCGCGATCACCCGCAAGGCGGCGGAGGCCTTTGCCGAGGCTGGTGTGATCGTCGAGGACGCGCATCCTGATCTGCGCGAGGCCCACGCATGTTTCCACGCGCTGCGCGCTTACGATTTCGCGATCTCGAAACTCGGCCTGCTGCGTGACCATCGCGACAAGCTGAAGCCGGAGGTGATCTGGAATATCGAAGAAGGCCTGAAGCTGAAGGTCGAGGATCTCGCCAAGGCGGAATCGCAGCGCGTGACGCTCGCTGCCCGCGCCTATGAATTCTTCCAGACCTACGACCTGCTGCTGTGCCCGGCGACCATCACGCCGCCATTCCCCATCGAACAGCGCTATCTCGCCGAATGCAACGGCACCACATTCGACAACTATGTGCAGTGGCTGGGTATCGTCTACGCCATCACGCTGACCGGTTGTCCGGCGCTGTCGATCCCCTGCGGCTTCACATCCACCGGCCTCCCGGTCGGTCTGCAGATCGTCGGCCCGCCGCGTGGCGAAGCCACACTGCTGGCTGGCGCGCGGGTGCTGGAAGATATCCTCGGCTTGCAGGATTCGACGCCGATCGATCCGCGGCCGGCGAGGTGATCACGGAAGCTGTAGGGTGGGCAAAGCGCAGCGTGCCCACCTGACCGTCGTACATGTGAAGGTGGGCACGCTGCGCTTTGCCCACCCGACAGACCGATCTGCTGCCCCATACTTTCGTCTAAGCCATATTGTCGCAGCACCCACTGGCTAAGGTCAGCCGGTGTTCTTGCCACCTGCAATGCATTTGCCGGCATTGGCTTTTGTGGCCCGCCATGGCAACGGGGCATTTCATTTCACGGAATACGAGAGCATCGATGGCTGACACTTTCGCACCA
>SDZE01000444.1 GCA_004173095.1 Bradyrhizobiaceae bacterium | reverse complement strand
GCGAGATTGCCGACATGGGTGCGCGCCCGCTCGACGATGGCGCGATTGGCATCGAGCAGCGCGTTCATCTCGCGCGCCAGCGGCGCGAGTTCAACCGGATAGGCGCCGTCCAGCCGATCGGCGCGGCCGGAGCGAATGTCGGAAATCGCTTCCGACAGCCGTTTCAGCGGCGCAAGGCCGAAACGCACCTGGAACAAGGTGGTCAGCACCAGCACGATCGACAGGGCCGCGAAGGTGCTGGCGAGATAATAATCGAAGGCGCGCGTCTCTTCGGTAATCTCGGTCGCATCGCCGGCCACGCTGACGCGGAATTTGCCGTCGGCGCCGAGATCGACCGGCCGTTCGACCATGCGCAGATGCTGCCCTTCGGGTCCGTCCACATAGCCGAGCCGCACGCCGGACGCCGTCAATTCGACGCCGTTGTCTTCGAGCTTGGGCAGTTTCTTGTCCCATAGCGAGCGCGACGCACGCAGTTCGGCCTTCTCGCCGTCGGTCGGCGCAATTTCCCAGTACCAGCCGGACAGCGGCAATTCGAACAGCGGCTCGCCGAGCGACGGCGTGGCCTGCGGATCGGACGTATCGGCGGGCGATGCGACTTCGGCCACCAGCGTGCGCAGATACAGATTGAGCCGGCGATCGAAGGCGCGCTCGGTGGCGCCGCGATAGACCGAGGACAGGATGACGCCGGCGAGGACGAGGATCACGACCACCCAGACGGTGGCCGTGACGAACAGGCGCGTGGCGAGCGATTTGGTGCGGGTCATGGGAAGCCCCGCCGGCATGGCTCAACAACGAGCCAGACTCTGCCCTCATCCTGAGGAGCGCGCACTTGCGCGCGTCTCGAAGGATGGCGGCAATCGCCTGTGCTGGACCATCTCATGGTTCGAGACGGCGCTGCGCGCCTCCTCACCATGAGGATCGGGCTTTGCGCAGATGCGAGGATGTCGCCATCACGCCCCTGCCTGCGGCGGGGTCAGGAGATAGCCGAGGCCCCGGACGGTCTGAATGATATCGACGCCGAGCTTCTTGCGGATGCGGCCGACGAACACTTCGATCGTGTTGGAGTCGCGGTCGAAATCCTGGTCGTAGAGATGCTCGACCAGCTCGGTGCGCGAAATCACGCGGCCGGTATGATGCATCAGGTAGGACAGCAGCCGATATTCGTGGCTGGTCATCTTGATCGGATTGCCGGACACGCTGACGCGCCCGGTGCGGGTATCCAGCGCCACTGGCCCGCAGGTGAGCTCGGACTGCGCATGCCCCGTCGAGCGCCGCAGCAGCGCGCGGATCCGCGCCAGCACCTCCTCGAGATGGAACGGCTTGGCGACATAGTCGTCGGCGCCGGCGTCGAATCCCTGCACCTTGTCGCTCCAGCGATCCCGCGCGGTGAGAATCAACACCGGCATGATGCGGTGATTGCGCCGCCAGGCTTCAAGAACCGAGAT
>SDZE01000512.1 GCA_004173095.1 Bradyrhizobiaceae bacterium | reverse complement strand
CGCGGCGAATTCAGGTGGTAACAGCATCTGCTGGACAGGACTTGCGCGCAAAGCGTGGGTCGCATTTTACCAAGCCTTAAGTTTCGCAATCTCATGGTACCACCGTCGACCAAGAAGGTCGTAGTTGTGTTTACCAGTAAGGTATCGAAACATGTCCGGCATTACACTCTCGGCTTCCGTCCGTCAGAACCTGCTCTCGCTGCAGTCGACCGCGGACCTGCTCTCCACCACCCAGAGCCGCCTCTCGACCGGTAACAAGGTCAATTCGGCGCTCGACAATCCCACCAATTTCTTCACCGCCCAGGGATTGAACAACCGCGCCAGCGACATCAACAACCTGCTGGACGGTATCGGCAACGGCGTGCAGATCCTGCAGGCCGCCAACACCGGCATCACCTCGCTGCAGAAGCTGGTCGACAGCGCCAAGTCCATCGCCAACCAGGCGCTGCAGACCACCACGGGCTACACGAAGTCTTCGGTCGCCAGCGTTGCCGTTTCGGGCGCTACCGCCGCCAACTTGTTGGGCGATGGAACACTCGACGCAACCGCCACTGGCACTGCAGCGACTGCCACTGCGACAGCGGCGTTCACCAGCGCTACCGTGACGGGAACGCAGCTCTCCATCACTGGCCCGGCCAACGCTGCTGCAACCACTGCACTCAGCGCGATCACGACGGGCGGTGGCCTCTCGGCAACCGATTCGTTCTCGATCAACGGCAAGACCATTACATTCGCTGCGACCGGTGCTGCGGCGACCGACGGATCTGGCAACGTCACAATCGGCCTTGATCAGACGCTCGCTGATCTTACGACAGCAATTGATGGCATCACCGGCGCAACTGGTTCTACAGCGACTGGCGGCATTCTTGCGCTGAAGACCGGCACCACTGCGTCACTCGTGATCGCAGACGGCACTGGTGGCCCGTTGGCAGCGCTTGGCCTGACCGCCGGCACCACCGCTCGCAGCGGCGGCGCCGTCACCACTCCGGCCTTGGCAACGACCACGAAGCTGTCCGGCACCAATGCGTCGGGCGCGCTCTCCACGGCGTTCGCTGCTGGCGATACCCTGAGCGTCAACGGCAAGACCCTGACGTTCACGGCTTCGGGTGCGTCGGGTGCAAACCAGATCGATATCACTTCGGACGTTGCTGGCTTGCTGAGCAAGATCGACGGCCTCTCCGGTGGGACGGGATCGACAGTGACGGCTGGCGTGGTGTCGCTCCACACCGGTACGGCGAGCGACCTGAGCATCACCAGCTCGAACTCAGCCGCTCTTACGGCTCTGGGATTGGGGACCTCGGTGACCCAGGCTCGCACCTCTCCGGTGTCGGGTACGACCCTGACCATCGGCGCGACGGGCGGTGGTACGGCGACGAACATCACGTTCGGCACCGGTGCTGGCCAGGTTTCGACCTTGGATGGCTTGAACTCCGCCCTCTCGGCAAACAACCTGCAGGCCACGATCGATACCGCCGGCAAACTGACGATCACCACCACGAACGATGCGGCTTCGTCCAACATCGGTGCGATCGGCGGTACGGCTGTCAGCGGTGCATCGGGCGCGTTCCATAGCCAGTCGGTCGTTAACGCGGTCAAGGATGTGTCGTCGCAGGCCACCCGCGCCAGCCTTGTTGCCCAGTACAACCAGGTGATCGATCAGATCACGACGACTGCGAACGACTCGTCGTTCAACGGCGTCAACCTGCTGAACGGCGACACGCTGAAGCTGACCTTCAACGAAACTGGTACGTCGAAGCTCAGCATCTCGGGCGTGAGCTTCGGACCCGGCGGCCTCGGCCTCTCCAAGCTGACCGCAGGAACCGACTTCACAGACAACGCAGCAACCAACAAGACTCTGGCCAGCCTGACCTCGGCCAGCACGTCCTTGCGTTCGCAGGCCTCGTCGTTCGGTTCGAACCTGTCGGTCGTGCAGATCCGCCAGGACTTCTCGAAGAACCTGATCAACGTGCTGCAGACCGGTGCGTCGAACCTGACGCTCGCCGACACCAACGAAGAAGCGGCCAACAGCCAGGCGCTGTCGACCCGCCAGTCGATCGCCGTCTCGGCGCTCTCCCTGGCCAACCAGTCGCAGCAGGGCGTTCTCCAGCTGCTCCGTTAATCGCGGCGCACTGTCAGCACCTACGACTTGGCGAAACGGCGGGGGAAACCCCGCCGTTTTTCCGTTTTAGAGACAATTTTTAAAGGCCCGGACCCGTCAGTCCGGGCCTTTTTTGCGCGCGATAGCGGGCCCGGTTCGGCTCTTAAGACAGCGTTAACCTTAATTTAAGGTGTCCGGCGGCATATTCGACGCTGTTTAGGAAGCAGGTAGGCCGAGAATCGGTCGCGTTTAATCCGGGTATCGCCTTTGGGCGGACCGAGATTCCTCTTCCAGAAGGGCGTCAAATTCAACCGGCAGCATCGTGGCGAGGGATCTCGTCAGATGCACCAAGCGCTTGCGCGACCTGAAGGTCGACCGCGCTGGGAACAGGAAGGTTTCCACCATGTCTGGCATCGTACTCTCGGCCTCGGTCCGCTCCAATCTGCTGTCGCTGCAATCGACGGCGGATTTGCTGGCGACCACGCAAAGCCGGCTTGCTAGCGGCAAGAAGGTCAATACGGCGCTCGATAACCCGACCAATTTCTTCACGGCCGCCGGCCTCGACAGCCGCGCCAGTGACATCAACAACCTGCTCGACGGCATCGGCAACGGCGTGCAGATCCTGCAGGCCGCCAATACCGGCATCTCCTCGCTGCAGAAGCTGATCGACAGCGCCAAGTCGATCGCCAACCAGGCGCTGCAGACCACGGTGGGCTATTCGACCAAGTCGAACGTCTCCACCACCATCGCCGGCGCGACCGCTGACGATCTGCGCGGCACCACGAGCTTCACCTCGGCCAACGCGGTCGGCAAAGTGGTCAGCAACGGCACCGCCGGCGGCGCCAGCCCGATCACGGCCGCCACCACCCTGGGGGCGACCGCCACGACACTCGTCGGCGCGGCTGCCGTCGATGGCGCCGGCACTGCCGCGAGCCTGGCGCCCGGCTTGACCCTTCTCGGCACTCCGAGTGCGAGCACCATCAAGGCCAACGGCGCGCCGGTCGATGGCGATACGCTGACCGTCAATGGCAAGACCATTACATTCCGCGCGGGCGCCGTCGCGGCCGCAGTCGTCCCGGCCGGCTCCGGCGTGTCGGGCAACGTAGTCACGGACGGTAACGGCAACAGCACGGTTTATATCGGCACCAACGCGGCACCGGCCGCGACGGTCCAGGATCTGACAAACGCGATCGATCTGGCCAGCGGCGTGCAGAAGGCGGCGATCGCCAATGGCGGCGCAACACTCACCAACTCGTCGGGCACCAATGCCGGCATCGCCGCCGGCGTGCTGTCGCTCTCCACCGGCACCGGCTCCGACCTCAGCATCTCCGGCAAGTCTGACCTCCTCAACGCGCTCGGCCTGACGACGTCGGTCGGTTCGGGCACCACGACCGTCACCAAGGCCCGCACCATCGGTGCCACCTCGCTGGGGTCGCCGATCGCGGACGGCTCGACGCTGAACGTCAACGGCAAGACCATCACCTTCAAGAATGCCGTGGCACCACCGAACACAAGCGTGCCGACCGGCTCGGGCGTTGCCGGCGGTGTGGTCACAGACGGGCAGGGCAATTCCACCGTCTATCTGCAGAACGGCACCACGCAGGACGTCCTCAACGCCATCGATATCGCGACCGGCGCGCAGAAGCCGACCATCGCCGCCAACGGCACCTTCGCGCTCGGTGTCGGCACCGGCGTGCCGTCGCAGATCGTCGCCGGCGCGCTGCAGATCTCGACCGGCAACACCTCCGATCTCACCATCTCGGGCACCGGCAATGCGCTCAGCGCGCTTGGTCTGGCCGGCAACACCAACACCAACACCACCTTCAGCGCGACGCGCAATGCCGGCCTCGGCGGCGTCAGCGGCACGACGCTGACCTTCACCGCCTTCAAGGGCGGCACGCCTGTCAACGTCACCTTTGGCGATGGCACCAACGGCACCGTCAAGACGCTGGCGCAGCTCAACCAGGCGCTGCAGGCGAACAACCTCACCGCGACGATCGATGCCAACAGCAAGCTCGTCATCACCACCAACAACGATTTCGCATCGGCGACGATGGGATCGGCTGCCGACGGCGGCATCATCGGCGGCACCGCGACAAGTTCGCTGACCTTCACCACCGCGCAGCCGCCGGTGGCCGATACGGTATCGCAGGCCACGCGCGCCAATCTCGTCGCGCAGTATAACAACGTCATCAACCAGATCACGACGACCTCGCAGGATGCCTCGTTCAACGGCGTCAACCTGCTGTCGGGCGATACGCTGAAGCTGGTGTTCAACGAAACCGGCACCTCGACGCTGAACATCAACGGCACCCAGCTGACGCCCGCCGGCCTCGGCTTGCCGACGCTGGTGGCCGGCACCGACTTCATCGACAACGCCGCCGCCAACAAGACGCTGACGGCGCTCAACGCCGCCGGCTCGGCACTGCGCGCGCAGGCTTCGTCGCTGGGTTCAAATCTCTCCATCGTGCAGATTCGCCAGGACTTCGCCAAGCAGCTGATCAACGTGCTGCAGACCGGCTCGTCCAATCTCACGCTGGCCGACACCAACGAGGAAGCCGCCAACAGCCAGGCGCTGTCGACCCGGCAGTCGATCGCCGTTTCGGCCCTGGCGCTGGCCAACCAGTCGCAGCAGAGCGTGCTCAAGCTGCTGCAGTAAGCGCGCTGCGCGCGAGACGCAGGATCACGCGAAAGGCGGGGGCAACTCCGCCTTTTTTGCGTCTCACCTTGTCATCGTCCGGCACGTGAGCGCGGACGGCGGATCCGCAATTGCCGACCCGGGGTCACTGGTATTATGCGCGCGGGCGTCGTAATTTCCGCGCTGCGAATAAGGCCGTCGTGCAGGCGATGCGGCGCTCGACAGGCGATACGCAGACGCTGCCGATAAACGGGGAAGAGGACCATCGAATGCCATTGCGAGTCGAACTGAAGCCGGGCGAGCGGATTATCATCGGCCAGAGCGTGATCACCAATTCGGATACGCGAACCGCGTTTCTCATCGATGGCGATGCGCCGATCCTGCGCGAGAAAGACATTCTGACATCGGAGACCGCGACCACGCCGGTGAAACGCATCTATCTGTGCGTTCAGATGATGTATCTGGAGAACGATATACCGGCATATCAGGAACTGTATCTCGGCTTCATCAAGGAACTGATCGATGCGGTGCCGAGCTATCGTGAGCCTCTTGGCGAAATTAGTAAGCTAATCTTAAGTGGCCAACTTTACAAAGCACTCAGAGAATTGCGTCCGCTGATCAAGCGGGAAGAAGAATTGCTGAGGTAGAGTCATGTCGATGGGTGCCAATGCCTACGCTCGTACTGCGCAAACGACGGCAACACCTCGCGACATCGAAGCCCAGGCCCTGCTCAAAGCCGCGCGAAAACTGCAAGACGTCGTCACCAACTGGTCGGTGACGGATGCCGGCCTCGACGAAGCCCTTCTGTTCAACCGCAAGCTCTGGTCGATCTTCGTCGGCGATGCCATGAACGACCAGAATCCCGAGAAGGTCGAGATCCGCGAGCAGATCGCCAATATCGGTATCTTCGTGATGACCCAGTGCACCGCCCTGCAGCAGATCCGCCAGGTGGAGCATCTGCAGGCGCTGATCGACATCAACCGCAACATCGCGGCCGGTTTGTCCGGCCGTCCCTGACGCGCCGCGGTCCACGGGCCGCAACACGAGGCCCAGAGATGGCAGACGCCCTCAGCATTCTTGCTACCGCGTACAAGACCACGGTGGCGACGACCTCCGGCAAATATGTTCCGGTGGATGCCGAGGCGTATCAGGGAAGCTGGACCGGCAAATATTCCAACGGCAAGAAGTTCGAGGTCGCGGTCTCGCAGGTCAATGGCTTCCGCGCCCAGGTGAAGTATCAGAGCGAGGGGACGGTCAAATATCAGCAGGTGCTGATCAAGGACGACACCTTCCGCGTCGGCGATACCAAATTCCAGCTCACCGGCAACAACAAGGCGACCATCAAGAACGTGGTCACCGATGCCGCCACCGGCAGCACCTATCTCGACACCGCATACGCAACGCGCAGCAAATAAAGCTCACGCGGCGCGTTCAGGCCGTGCGGTCGGTCTCGATCCGCCGTTCATACAGCTTGGCATCCAGCTTCGCGGTGTCCATCGCCCGCAGATAAGCGCGCGTGCGCAGGCGGGTTTCTTCCGGATACTGATTGACGACCTGGTTGGTCTTGTTGTCGACGGAGACGAACACGATCTGCGACGCATCGCGGTCGATGATCACACCCTTGGAGATGCGATCGCTATCCATCTGCTGGTAGTTGGCGGGCGAGATGTTGACATGGGAAAGGCCGGGCGCGGCCGTCACCGTCTTGTCCGCCGGCAACTGCGTCGGCACGGCATCGCGCACCGCTTCCGGCGCGAGGCGGATGATCGGCGCAGCAACCGGTGCCCCCACCGGCTTGACGACATAGTCGGTACTCATGGCAGCCCTCCTGGCACCACTGAAGAATCCCGACCCCTTATCCCGAACACGAATTATGCACCGGACACGTGAATCCGTTGCTCACTTGCAGCCGACGATTTTAATCAAAAGCGAACGATGCCGCTGCGTCGTTCGGTTGTGGGGTGGGCAAAGCGTAGCGTGCCCACCATCCTGGTTTCGACCGGATGGTGAGCACGGCGCAACAGCGCCTTTGCCCACCCTACAGAGCTGTAGAGCTATAGCGAGCGGCTGACGACCAGCGGCGTCATGTTGGCGCGTGCGGGCTGTGCCTGGCGGCCGGCGGCGGTGTAGGTCTGCGGCGCATTGCGGCGCTGCACCTCGGCATTGACGCCGCGCACGATGCCTTCCGATACCGCATGCGCGGTGGCGAGCACGGT
>SDZE01000517.1 GCA_004173095.1 Bradyrhizobiaceae bacterium | reverse complement strand
GAATTACGCGACACCGGCCGGACTCGCAAGACCGGACAGAGCTGATACGCGCCGTCGTCCCCTCCCCCGCAAGCGGGAGAGGGGACGACGGCGCGTATCAGCTCTGTCCGGTCTTGCGAGTCCGGCCGGTGTCGCGTAATTCCTCGCTATGACAGCCCCCAGCACATCCCAGCTTCCGTCCTCGGCCCACTCCGCCCATGTGGCCGCCGAGCATGACAAGATTCTGATCGTCGATTTCGGCTCCCAGGTGACGCAGCTGATTGCGCGCCGGGTCCGCGAGGACGGCGTCTATTCCGAGATCGTCCCGTTCAACAAGGCGGAGGCCGCCTTTGCCGAGATGAAGCCGAAAGCCGTGATCCTTTCCGGCGGCCCGGCCTCGGTGCTCGACAAGGACGCCCCCTCGGTGCCGCTGTCGATCCTCACCGCCGGCGTTCCCGTCTTGGGCATCTGCTACGGCGAGCAGACCATGGCGCAGCAGCTCGGCGGCACCGTCGAGGGCGGGCATCACCGCGAATTCGGCCGCGCCACCATCGAGATCACCGACGACTGCGCGCTGTTCGAGGGGGTGTGGGAAAAAGGTGGCAAATACGACGTCTGGATGAGCCATGGCGACCGCGTCACAAAACTGCCCGAAGGGTTTCGCGGCGTCGCGAAGGCGGCGGGCTCGCCGATCTCGGTGATCGCCGACGACGTCCGCAAATTCTATGCGATGCAATTCCATCCGGAAGTCGCGCATACGCCGGACGGCGCGAAAATCCTGCGCAACTTCGTGCGCAAGGTGGCCGGCTTCACCGGCGACTGGACCATGCGCGCGTTCCGCGAGGAGGCCGTCGAGAAAATCCGCGCCCAGGTCGGCAAGGGCAGGGTGATCTGCGGCCTGTCGGGCGGCGTCGATAGCGCAGTCGCCGCGGTGCTGATCCATGAGGCGATCGGCGATCAGCTCACTTGCGTGTTCGTCGATCACGGCATGCTGCGCAAGGACGAAGGCAAGACCGTCGTCGACATGTTCCGCGGGCACTACAATATCCCGCTGGTGCATGTGGACGCGTCCAAGCAGTTTCTCGGCGAGCTCGAAGGCGTCACCGATCCCGAAGTGAAGCGCAAGACCATCGGCCGGCTGTTCATCGATGTGTTTGATGCCGAGGCCAAGAAGATTGGCGGCGCGGATTTTCTCGCGCAGGGCACGCTTTATCCCGACGTGATCGAAAGCGTCTCATTCACCGGCGGACCTTCCGTCACCATCAAGTCGCATCACAATGTCGGCGGGCTTCCCGCCCGCATGAACATGCAGCTGGTCGAGCCGCTGCGCGAATTGTTCAAGGACGAAGTGCGCGACCTCGGCCGTGAGCTCGGTCTGCCCGACATCTTCGTCGGCCGCCATCCGTTCCCGGGCCCCGGCCTTGCCATCCGCTGCCCCGGCGAGATCACGCGTGAGAAACTCGATATCCTGCGCGAGGCCGATGCCGTCTATATCGACCAGATCCGCAAAGCGGATCTGTACGACACCATCTGGCAGGCTTTTGCCGTACTGCTGCCGGTCAAGACCGTCGGCGTGATGGGCGACGGCCGCACCTACGAATACGTCGTCGGCCTCCGCGCCGTAACTTCTACCGACGGCATGACCGCGGACTTCTACGCCTTCGATATGAAGTTTTTGGGCGAGACGGCGACGCGCATCATCAACGAGGTGAAGGGCGTCAATCGCGTGGTGTACGATATCACCAGCAAGCCGCCGGGCACGATTGAGTGGGAGTGAGGCCAGTGCGTATGGAGCAGTGCGTCAGCGCTACGTCTTCCAAGGATCTATAACCTCAAGGCCAGCGGTATCGAATGCGCTGGTATCACGCGTCGCGATGGCGAAGCCGTGCGATGCTGCGATCGATGCGATATAGCCGTCTGGTGTCGGAAAACCCTTGCCCGCTGCCCGGGCTTTGATGGCGAGGTCGGCATAATGGCGCGCTGCGGCGATGTCGAAGGGCAGGATGCGATCCGCGAATAGCGTCAGCACACCATCCAAAGCGGTGGTCAACTTATCCTTTCGCTTGCCATTGGGAAGTGCGCCGATGCCAAACATCAATTCGGCAACCGTGACGCTCGACAGGTAAAGCGTCTCGGCGGCCTGATCGTCGAGCCAGGCCAGCACAGCAACGTTCGGCGAGGGCTTCATCGCCTCGGACACCACGTTGGTGTCGAGCAGTATCACTCGAAGCTCGTCGGCTTGGCAGGTATCTTAGCGCGAGTCTGGTCAAGAGCGTCGATGTCTTGATTGGTCAACCCGAGGCGGCGGCTGCTTTCCGAGAGTGCGCTGCCAAGCCGGAGGCGTGTTTCGGGGCGAGCGGCAGCATCAAGTATCTCGCGCATTTCGGCCTCGGTGCTGCGGCCATGTTGAGCCGCCCGCAGCTTCAACGCGCGGTGCGTGGCCTCAGAAAGATTCCTGATCGTGACAGCCGGCATGCTGGCGTCCTGCCTAAATCGATGGCGTTGATATCATATTGGACGTTTTGCCATCAGTTTTCAATAGTGTGGAGCCAGTGACGCCCGTCCCCGATCGACCGTCCGATCCCAAGCGCGGCGCAGCGCTGCCCGGCTGTCCCTCAAGCGCTGCCTGCGGCACTATCGTCCAGACCTTTAAAAGCTGAATTTAAACAGCAATTTTTACCGCAATGCAGTATCTTGTCAGTCGGTCGGGATTGGCGTACGCGAAGCCGGATACGCCTTTAGACCGGTTTTAACGATAACGGCTGGTGGCGCTGCGTTTCAGCGTCAACCACCTCATGATGTTGGGATGACGATGAGCCTCTACGCGGATTACCTGGCTGAGATCGAAAGCAGAAAAACGCAGGGGCTTGCTCCCAAGCCGATCGACGACGGCAAATTGACCGCCGAGATCGTCGCCATCATCGCCGATGCCGGCAACGAACAGCGCGCCGATGCGCTCAAATTCTTCATCTACAACACGCTGCCGGGCACCACGACTGCGGCCGGCGTCAAGGCCGCGTTCCTCAAGAAGATCGTGATCGGCGAAGTCGTCGTGCCAGAGATCACGCCTGATTTCGCGCTCGAATTGCTGTCGCACATGAAGGGCGGGCCATCGATCGTCGTGCTGCTGGATATTGCACTCGGCGATAAAACTGCCATTGCCGCCAAGGCGGGCGATGTCCTGAAGACCCAGTTCTTCCTGTACGACGCCGACATGTTCCGGCTGCGCGACGCCTTCAAGGCGGGCAATGCCGTCGCCAAGGGCGTTCTCGAGAGCTATGCCAAAGCCGAGTTCTTCACAAAGCTCCCGGACGTCGCCGACGAGATCAAGGTCGTGACCTACGTTGCCGCCGAGGGCGATATCTCGACCGATCTGTTGTCCCCCGGCAACCAGGCGCATTCGCGCTCCGACCGCGAACTGCACGGCCAGTGCATGATGTCTCCGCAGGCGCAGCAGGAAATCGTGGCGCTGCAGAAGCAGCACCCGGACAAGCGCGTGATGATGATCGCGGAGAAGGGCACGATGGGCGTCGGCTCGTCGCGCATGTCCGGCGTCAACAATGTGGCGCTGTGGACCGGCAAGCAGGCCAGCCCCTATGTGCCATTCGTCAACTTCGCGCCGATCGTCGCCGGCACCAATGGCATCTCGCCGATTTTCGCGACCACGGTGGACGTGACCGGTGGCATCGGCGTCAATCTGAAAAACTGGGTCAAGAAGCTTGATGCGGACGGCAAGCCGATCCTCAACAATGACGGCAACCCGATCCTCGAACAGAAGTATGCTGTCGATACCGGCACCGTGCTGACCCTCGATGCCAAGAGCAAGAAGCTGCGCGACGGGAACGGCAAGGAACTGGTCGACATCGCTGCGGCCTTCACGCCGCAGAAGATGGAGTTCATGAAGGCCGGCAGCTCCTATGCCATCGTGTTCGGCAAGAAGCTGCAGACCTTTGCCGCCGAGACGCTCGGCGTCGAAGCGACGCCGGTGTTTGCACCGAACAAGGAGATCACGGTCGAAGGCCAGGGCCTGACAGCGGTGGAGAAGATCTTCAACCGCAACGCCGTCGGCGTCACCCCGGGCAAGGTGCTGCATGCCGGCTCCGACGTTCGTGTGAAAGTGAATATCGTCGGATCGCAGGACACCACCGGCCTGATGACCGCACAGGAGCTGGAGGCGATGGCGGCCACCGTCATCTCGCCGCTGGTCGACGGCGCCTACCAGTCCGGCTGCCACACCGCCTCGGTGTGGGACAAAAAGGCGCAGGCCAATATTCCGAAGCTGATGAGCTTCATGAATAACTTCGGCCTGATCACCGCACGCGATCCGCAAGGCAGCTACCATGCGATGACCGACGTCATTCACAAGGTACTCAACGACATCACCGTGGATGACTGGGCCATCATCATCGGCGGCGACAGCCACACCCGCATGTCCAAGGGCGTCGCCTTCGGTGCCGACTCAGGCACCGTGGCACTGGCGCTGGCGACGGGCGAGGCGACAATGCCGATCCCGCAATCGGTCAAGGTGACCTTCAAGGGCACGATGCAGCCGCATATGGACTTCCGCGACGTGGTGCATGGCACACAGTCGCAGATGCTCGCGCAGTGCGGCGGCGACAACGTGTTCCAGGGCCGTGTCATCGAAGTCCATCTCGGCACGTTGCTGGCTGACCAGGCCTTCACCTTCACCGACTGGACCGCCGAGATGAAGGCCAAGGCCTCGATCTGCATCTCGCAGGACGAGACGCTGATCGCCTCGCTGGAGATCGCCAAGTCGCGCATCCAGATCATGATCGACAAGGGCATGGAGAATGCCGCGGGCACGCTGAAGGGCTTGATTGCCAAGGCCGATGCGCGAATCGCCGAAATCCTTTCGGGTGAAAAGCCCGCGCTGGCGCCGGATGCCGATGCGAAGTATTTCGCCGAGGTCGTCGTCGATCTCGATCAGATCGATGAGCCGATGATCGCCGATCCCGACGTCAACAACGCCGATGTGTCGAAGCGCTACACCCACGACACGATCCGGCCGGTCTCGTATTACGGCGGCACCAAGAAGGTCGATCTCGGTTTCGTCGGCTCCTGCATGGTGCACAAGGGCGACATCAAGATTGTCGCGCAGATGCTGAAGAATCTGGAGAAGGCCGAAGGTAAGGTCGCGTTCAAGGCGCCGCTGGTCGTCGCCGCGCCGACCTACAACATCATCGACGAGTTGAAAGCCGAAGGGGATTGGGAAATCCTGCAGAAGTATTCAGGCTTCGAGTTCGACGATGTAAAGCCGAAGACCGCCAACCGCACCGCTTACGAGAACATCCTGTATCTCGAGCGACCGGGCTGCAACCTGTGCATGGGCAATCAGGAAAAGGCTGAGAAGGGCGATACGGTTCTCGCCACCTCGACCCGTCTGTTCCAGGGCCGCGTCGTCGAAGACACCAGCGAGAAGAAGGGCGAGTCGCTGTTGGCCTCGACCCCGGTGGTGGTGCTGTCGGCGATCCTCGGCCGCACCCCGAGCGCCGATGAATACAAGGCTGCCGTCGAGGGCATCGACCTCACCAAGTTTGCCCCGCCCAAGGCCGCCGTGGTCGGGGGAGCGTCGGTTCATTACTGAGGCGGAACGCAGAGAAATAAGAAATGGCGCGGCAGGTGATACCTGCCGCGCCATTTTGTTTTTTGCATAGCCGCCGAAGCTATCGAGGCCGACGATCGGTAGTTCAGCACGACGTCATCAAGTGTCGCTGCGCATAGGATTGAGGACGCGCACTCCAGCGAAGTCCTTCACGTTGTCCGTCACAACCACGCAATCATTCGCCTCTGCGACTGCGGCGATGATCGCGTCGAGCGCGTTGCGTGGGCGGCCGCGAGTTTTGCCATCGGCCATGAGCTTGGCCCATATCAAGGCAGCCTTTTCGTCAAACGGCAGTATGCGTCCAGCAAACAGTGCCTGCGGTCCTTCAGGGCCCGAGAACCACGCTTCGAGGCTCCGGCGCCGCATGCCCGCTGGCTTCTCTAACACGCCGCGTCGAATTTCTGCGATTGTGAGCGAAGCAATGAAAAGATCTGCATCGGCCTGCTCGGCCATCCAAACCAGCAGCGCCTCTGATGGCTTTGGCTTGGTCGCCTGGCTGATGATGTTGGTGTCCAGCAGGCAACGCATCACAGACTAACCTTACGGCCAGTCTCGCGCGGCCGTTTGAGGTCGAGGTCGGCACCGACCAGAGGCGAGCGCCGCAGGGCTGCTAAAATGCCACCCTTGCTCGGCGGTT
This sequence comes from Bradyrhizobiaceae bacterium, assembly GCA_004173095.1. Taxonomy (GTDB): domain Bacteria; phylum Pseudomonadota; class Alphaproteobacteria; order Rhizobiales; family Xanthobacteraceae; genus Tardiphaga. The sequence goes on along the minus strand of SDZE01000517.1, from coordinate 714 downwards.
CACCGGTGATCGATTGACTGACGACGGCGCGCAACTCCGACGCTTCGTGCGTGTCTTCCGCAAGCTTCTTGGCGATCGAGCGGATAAGATCGCGATCGGCATCGCGACCGAGCACCTCGAAGCGAGCGAGGCCTAGCTTCCCCAATCGGGACCGATAGTTTTGAACAGCGCGTCGCTGAGCTTTCCCCATCACCATCCTCCACTGTTTCCAGTAATATATCCGGAATTCAACGTTGCCACAATGGGCGGCTCCATTCCGGCATGCAGCGGAGCAAGGCCTGCCCGGCCTTGGCGCCGGGTGTGCGTCGCCGTCCGGGATGCTACGACCGACAGCCATTTTCGGAGAGCCTTCATGTCCGACGCGCCTGCACCGAGCCAGCCTGCCACCGCAGCCGAGACCGATCCCGAGACGCTCGGCTGGATGAAGGGCTTTCCGCCGGCGCCGGACAAGCGTGTGCAGTTTCACGACGACTCGTTCCGCAACTTCCCAGAACTGCGCTGGGCCTGGAGCAATGTGCGCTCGCTGGTGCCGACCGTGAATGTCTGGCGTGGGGCTGGCGGGGCTTCGGTGCTGCCGCGCGCGGAGCGCGATATCGGCGGCTCCACATCGACCACCATGGATGGTCGGCCGATGACGTTCGCTGACATGTGCGCGGAGACTTATGCCGATGGCATTGCCGTTGTTCACAAGGGCAAACTGATCCATGAGCGCTA
>SDZE01000341.1 GCA_004173095.1 Bradyrhizobiaceae bacterium | reverse complement strand
GCGGGCCCCTTCCTCGACAAGCTGCCGGTCAAGATGGAGGCGATGAAGTCGCTCAAGAAGCTGAGCTACACCAGCGCCGAGGAGGCGCTGGCCGAGCGATTTCATATGAGTCGTGATCTGCTCGAAGTGCTGAATCCGAAAGCGAAATTCGACAAGGCGGGCGAGACCCTAACCATCGTCAAACTATCCGATCGCCAGCCGGACAAGGCCGCGCGGCTCGAAGTCGATAAAGTGCGCCAGACCGTGAAGGCCTTCAGCGCGGATGGTGCGTTGCTCGCCTTTTATCCCGCCAGCGTCGGCAGCGAGGAGAAGCCGACGCCGTCCGGCGTGTTGAGGGTGACGTCGATCCACGCTAATCCGGTCTATCGCTACGATCCCAACTACAAGTTCAAGGGTGTCAAAAGCAAAAAGCCGTTCACGATCGCAGGTGGCCCCAACAATCCCGTCGGCTCGATGTGGATCGGTCTGTCCGAGAAGAGCTACGGCATCCACGGCACCTCCGATCCCTCGCGTGTCAGCAAGAGCGACAGCCACGGCTGCGTGCGGCTGACCAACTGGGACGCCGAGCGCGTCGCGGCCGCGATCACCAAGGGTGTCGAGGTCAATTTCGTCGATGGCAAGCAGGCGGCGCGATAACAATTGCGGCAGGAGAACGCCGAGCCATTTCGAACTGAAACGATCTACCTTCCTCATGGTGAGGAGCGCGCCTCTTGGCGCGCGTCTCGAACCATGGCGTCAAGCGACCATCCTTCCAGACGCGATCAAAGATGATCTCTCCTCAGGAGGAGGGCGGAGTTCGGGATTGCCTATTCGACTTGATCTGAATTTGCGCTAGTTCACCCGCGCAATCCGGTTCAACGTCGCCGGCGCGACAGGGCTGTTGTCGCGCAGGAAGCTGCTGAGCGCATCGACGTCGTACACGCCGATGACGGGATCCCTGCCGTCCTTCAGCACCGTGAACCCGTCGCCGCCGACCGCGAGGAAATTGTTGATGGTGACGCGATAGGCGGCGATGGGATCGATGGTCGTGGTGCCGATCTTCATGCTGTCGGCGATCACGCGCAGGCCATCGGTGCCGGCGTTGTCCCACGTATAGCTGAACCCCTTGGACACCTGCAGGATGCGCGGGCGGTTCGGGTCGCGCCATTGCTGCTCCAGCACCGCCTTGATCTGCGCGCCGGTCAGCGTCAGCGTCACCAGTTGATTGCGGAACGGCTGGGCCGCAAATACGTCGCCGTAGGAAACGCCGGCATCCGGCCGCTTGACGATATCGCTTCGAATGCCGCCCGGATTGGTAAAGGCGATGACCGCGTTGCCGCGATCGGCCGCCGATGTCGCGGCGAGATGGGCGTCGGCGATCACGCTGCCGAGCGGACTTTCGCCGGTTCGCATATCCGGCAGGCGCGACAGCGTTGCGGTGATCGTGCCCGCGGGCCGGGCAGCGATGGGCGCCGCGACCCGGTCATAAGCAGCGAGCAGCGCCGTCTGCGAGGGATCCGCGGGGATCGAGGTGTGCACGATCACATTATTGGCGACAGCGCTGGTGATATCGCGCGTGGTGCGATCGAGCTTGAGATCGATGGTGGTGACCAGCGTGCCGTATTTGTCGCCGGAGGTGACGAGGCGACCATCGATGGCGCAGGTGTAGGCCCGATGGGTGTGGCCGCTGATGACGACATCCACCGCCTTGTCGAACTTTTTGACGATATCGACGATCGGGCCAGAGATGCCCGGGCATTCGTTGATGCCGCCGGTGGGCAAGCCACCCTCGTGAATCAGCACCACGATGGCTTCGACGCCCTGCATCTTCAATTCGGGCACCAGCGCGTTGACCGTTTCGACCTCGTCGCGGAAATCGAGGCCGGCAATGCCGGGCGGCGCGACGAGATTGGGCGTGCCTTTCAGCGTCAGACCGATGAAGGCGACGGGGACCCCCTCGAACATACGGATCTCGTAAGGGGGCAGCAGGGGCTTGCCGGTCTTGCTGTCGATGGTGCTGGCGGCGAGATAGCGGAAGGTCGCGCCGGCGAACGGATGCGGTCCCTTGCAGCCATCGACGGGATGGCAGCCGCCATGCTGCATGCGCAGCAGCTCGTCGCGCCCTTCGTCGAATTCGTGGTTGCCGACGGCGGCAATCTCCAGCCCCATCATCGACAGCGCTTCGATGGTCGGCTCGTCGTGAAACAGCGCCGAGAGAAACGGGCTGGCGCCGATCAGATCGCCGGCCGCGACGAAGGCGGTGTTGGTTTTGCCGGCGCGCAACTGTTTGACCAGTGTGGCCATGTGCTCGGCACCACCGGCTGGCACGGTGATCGTCTTGGTCCGGTCGGACGGATCGTCGATGGCAATGCCGCCGGGGGCGGGGCGCAGATGGCCGTGAAAATCGTTGATCGCCAGCAGCGTTACATCGACCGGTTCGGTCGATGTCTGGGCCTGCGCGAGCGGCATGCAGAGAAGAGAGACGGCTGTGACGATGGCGCGAAGTTTGGTCATGCCGTCTCGTTTAACGCAGAAATGTTACGCCTTCTTGCGGGCGAAAAACGCCTTGAACGCGCTGACCGCCTCCTGCGATTTCATCCGCTCGCCGAACAGATGGCTTTCCTGATCGATGCGGCGGGTGAGGTCTTCCGGCGGCAGCTTGATCAGCTTGCGCGAAATGGCGACGGCTTCCGCCGGCAGCGCGCAGATCTCGCGCGCGACCTTGCGCGCTTCCACTTCGGTATGGCCGGGGGCCACGATCTCGTTGACGAAGCCCGCCATGCGCGCATCTTCCGCATGCATGGTGCGGCCCATCACCAACGTGGCGAAGGCGCGCTGGTGGCCCATGGTGCGCGGAAACAGCAGGCTCGAGGCGCCCTCCGGCACCAGGCCGAGATGGATGAACGGCGTCTTGAATGTCGCCGTGGTGGAGGCCAGCACATAGTCGCAATGGAACAGCAGGGTGGTGCCGATCCCGATGGCAATGCCGTCCACCGCGGCGATGATCGGTTTGGTGTTGTGGGCCAGCGAATGCAGGAATTTGAGCGCGTTTGACGAGCGGAATTCCGCCGAGCGTGAATCCGAGCCGTCCTTCAGAAAATCCTGCAGGTCGTTGCCGGCGGTGAAGACGCCGGAGCCACCGGTGATGATGAAGCAGCGGATATCCGGATTGTTCTGCGCGGTGTCGATGGCATCCGACATCGCGCGATACATGTCCTGGGTGAGCGCGTTCTTCTTTTCGGGCCGGCGCAGCGTGATGACGCGCGTGGAGTCCTCATCGGTCACGATCAGATGTTCGGTCATGGCTCGCCCCCCATTCGTTATTGTGCTTGGCACGGCGCGCGTCTGCACCGTGCCAACGGATGTTACATCAATCCGACCCGGCGGATAGCCGGTTATCGACGCCGCTCAGCCGAGCAGGGCGGCGTCGGCCGCCATCACAGCTTCAGCGGAATCCATCACCGTCCGCTCCAGCGCGCCGGCTTGGACCGCGATAGTCTCGGCGAAGAAGCGCGCGACCGAGACATAGCGTGCGGACTCACCGTCGCCATCGCGGGCCGCCATGGCCTCGTTTGCCAGCATGCAGCCGCCCAGCGCGGACGCGAACAGGCGCATATAGGGCGTCGCGCCGGCCAATGCGTCATTCGGGGCCGACGCCATTTTCTCCAGCAGCCATTTGCTGCTGCGCTCGAGGGCGCCGAGCGCATCGCGCAGCTTGGCGCCGGTGGTGCCGAATGCCGGATCGTTGGAGCCTTCGACCCGGGCGACGATGCCGTGCAATTCGCCGAGCAGGGCCCAGACCGACGCCCCGCCGGCGGCCGCCAGCTTGCGGGTGACGAGGTCGATGGACTGGATGCCGTTGGTGCCTTCATAGATCGCGGTGATGCGCGCATCGCGATAGTGCTGCGCGGCGCCGGTTTCCTCGATGAAGCCCATGCCGCCATGGATCTGGATGCCGAGCGAGGTGACTTCGTTGCCGATATCGGTGGAGAAGGCTTTGGCGATCGGCGTCAGCAATGCGCCGCGAGCGGCGGCCTCGGTGCGCACCTTCGGGTCGGGCGAACGCGCCGCGATGTCGAGCGCCACCGCGGTGGCATAGCAGATCGTGCGCGCGGCCGCGGTCAGCGATCGCATCTGCATCAGCATCCGCTTGACGTCGGGATGCACGATGATCGGCTCCATGCCCTGTACTTTGCTGCCGATGCCGCGGCCCTGCTTGCGCTCCTGCGCAAAGGCGAGCGCCTGCTGATAGGCGCGATCGGCAATGCCGACGCCTTCCAGGCCGACGCCGAGCCGGGCCTGGTTCATCATCGTGAACATGCACAGCATGCCGCGATTTTCCTCGCCGATCAGATAGCCGACGGCGCCGCCGGCATCGCCCATGGTCATGGTGCAGGTCGGCGACGCATGCATGCCGAGCTTGTGCTCGACGCCCGAGGCAAAGATATCGTTGCGCGCGCCGAGCGTGCCGTCGGCATTGACCAGGAATTTCGGGATCAGGAACAGCGAGATGCCCTTGGTGCCGGCGGGGGCATCGGGCAAGCGCGCCAGCACGAAATGCACGATGTTGTCGGTCATGTCGTGATCACCATAGGTGATGTAGATCTTGGTGCCGAACACGCGGTAGCTGCCGTCGGGGTGCCGCTCGGCGCGCGAGCGCAGCGCGCCGACATCGGAGCCGGCCTGCGGCTCGGTCAGTTGCATGGTGCCGGTCCATTCGCCGGACACCAGCTTCTCCAGATAGATCGCCTTCAGTTCGTCGCTGCCATGGGCATCGAGCGCCTCGATGGCCGACAGTGTCAGCAGCGGGCAAAGGCCGAAGGCGATGTTGGACGCGCTCCAGATTTCGGTGCAGGCGGCATTCACGGCCAGAGGCAGGCCCTGGCCACCGAACGCTTCGGGGCCGGACACGGCGTTCCAGCCGGCCGCGGTCCAGCGCTGATAGGCATCGGGCCAGCCCGGCGCGGTGGTGACCTTGCGGTCCGCGAGCTTGATGCCGGCCTTGTCGCCGACGCGGTTGAGCGGGGCCAGCACGTCGGTGGCAAAGCGGCCGGCCTCTTCCAGCACCTGGACGGTCAGATCGGCATCGAAATCGCCATAATGACCGGCCTTGAGCGCGGCTTGCAGGCCGGCGCCGTGGTTCAGGGCCAGAAGCATGTCGTTGATCGGCGCACGGTAGGTCATCGCATCTCGCTCCCGGAATTCTTCGGTCAAATGGCCAGCTTTCAGCCGTCTTCCCACGATTTGCGGCCGCCCTCAACATGGCAAAGGGCGCAGGCCCCGCCCACGCCCCAATCTCCTCACCTGGGTGCCGCCGGCCAGCCGTGGAACATTGCGGCAGGTGGTTGAAATCGTGGATGTCTCTCTATAGACCGGCGGAGTCGCAGCGCGCCGCGGGTCTCCCGCCACCGCGCGCCGCGGCCGTTGGGGCGTAGCCAAGCGGTAAGGCAGGGGATTTTGATTCCCCCATGCGGAGGTTCGATCCCTCCCGCCCCAGCCAGTAAAACAATGACTTAGCAGGATTTTCAATTTCCGAATACCTCGTGGTCGACCCTGAGCCGACCCCAACAAACGTGATCCGAATAACGTCGAGCCGAACGCGCGCTTCAATTTCGGTGCCTGACTTGATGGTTGCAACCACCAAGCGCGGCGAAAGCCAAACTTCGTTCCCGTGCGCTCTTGACAGCCATTGTCCAATAGCCTTTGACCGGCTTCTTGCCAAACCGCGTGCTCGCCATAGAGGCGGACGGCATCGGCTGTCTAAATTTCGACAATCTGATCGCAACGGAGACAGGATACGCGCAGGACGTGCCGCGGCATCTCGGATAGGTGGCGGTTCTGGACAGGAACGCCGGCATGGATTTAGCGCGCGGGTCAGACAGTACCGAGGCCCGATAGTCGTCAGGCAATAGGTTCACCAGACCGGCGTTTGGCACGGGGGTGGGAATGGCCATGTCGTTCATTCGGCGGGCCATGTCCTCCGACCTAACCTGCTTTTCAGTCGGATAACGCCACTCGGCGCATCGTCGGCTTGCCATAAACTTCCTCCGCTCTGTGAGAACAAATAAAGAACATCGCTTATCAGAGTCAACAGCTCTCCTGGCCCATGTTCGGCTGAAACTTATCCAGCATTATGCCAGTACCTTTACCTGAGTAAGGATTGGCGCAAATGCCGGTGTCACGCATTGTTGGATGCCCGAAGTGGCCCCCATGCCCGGGTTGTGGGGCAAAGATGATCACCATCGGGCGCAAAGTACGGCGGAACGGCTTCGAGTGGTGTAGCTATCAATGCCCCAACTGCCGCCACAGCGAGTCATCTGATCCGGTCAAGTACGCGGCTGCTCCGCACGATAAAGTCCCACGGTAAATCACAGATCTAAAGCGTCAAATGGCCCCGTTGTTCTTCGCTCAAGAGCGCCAAGGACGTCTGCTATTTGAACAGCAGCGGCGCGCTAGAGTTGAAAGCGTAGTTGATGCCAAACCGCCCGCCGTAATTCGTGGCGCCGTTCTGGCCGAGTTGCGCGTTAAAGGCGGCAAGGCCGGTCCAGTCCTTGGCTAGCGTCACCGTGGTGCCCACCACCGCACTCGCCCAGTCGCGGCCGAATTGCACGATCGGCAGTGAATAGCTCGGTGCATTGATCGTGGTTAGCGCTGCAGTCACCGCGCGATTTGCGGTGTCGTCGAATTTGTGATTCCACGTGACCTGAGCGAATGGGCGCCAGTTGCCGTAGTCGATGGCGGCGCGATAACCGAGCGCGGACACGGTTGAGGTGCGACCGATGTTCGAGAAGGCAAGGCTACCTGACCACAGGCGGCGCGCCGACCATGACGGTGGATGAGCGCGTCCGTCCGGCCGCGGTCTACAAACCGGAAGTCGCGTCGCTGAACATGGGCTCGATGAATTTCGGTTTCTTCGGCATGCTGAACCGCTTCAAACAGTTCGAGCACGATTGGGAATTGAAGCATCTGCAAAACAAGGACATCGTGTTCCGC
>SDZE01000327.1 GCA_004173095.1 Bradyrhizobiaceae bacterium | reverse complement strand
TGCATCATCAGCTCATGGCGCGGCGCGAATGGCTGGAAGACGACATGCGCGCCCGCGCGCTGCAATTCAGCGACGATTGCTGGGTCGAGCAGCTCAAGATCAAGACGTCGATGCCGCCTCGGCCCGTGACCGCACTGTCCGCCGACGACAGTCTCGATCTCGACCTGATGCTGGCTGCTGCTAGTGACGATCCGGAATTCGCAGTGATCCTCACCGAACTGATCGACACCGTGAAGGCGAAATTGCCGAAAGATCTGCAGGACGAACTGCTGGCGGACGATCCGCAGCAGACACTGGCTTCGGATGTGCGCGCGTTGCTCGGCGGGGCGTTATCGTGAAGATCGAACGCCTCGACCTCGAGCGCTACGGCATCTTCACCGATCGCAGCCTGACATTTCGCTCGGACGCGGCGTTGCATGTTGTGATCGGACCGAACGAAGGCGGCAAGACTTCCGCCCTGTCGGCGATCGGCGATCTGCTGTTCGGTTTCGGCGGCCGCACCGCCTATGACTTCCGCCATGACAGCAATAAATTGCGGATTGGTGGCGCCTTCCGCCATAGCGACGGCCGGCTGATCACGGCGCGGCGCCGCAAAGGCAACAAACACACGTTGATCGGCGCCGACGAGCAGGCCCTGCCGGACGACACGCTGGCACCCCTGCTCGGCGGCATCACGCGCGAAACCTTCAGCCGCGAGTTCGGCCTGACCGCGCAGGCGCTCCGCGATGGCGGTGAAGAACTGCTCGATGCCGGTGGCCGGCTTGCAGAGACGCTGGCGGCTAGTTCGGCCAGCATGACGGCATTGTCGAAGGCACGCGGACGACTGCAGACCGAGGCCGACGAGTTGTTCACCCCGCGCAAATCGGCCGGCAAGCCTTTCTATGCTGCGGCGGACCGACGTGACGTCGCCGATAAAGCGCTGCGTGATGCGATCGTTACCCGCGAAGCCGTGCGCGATCTCGAAGCTGCGGTACAGGATGCGCAGGATCAGCTGACGGCCCTGAATGCCGAGCATGGCCGCAGCGGCGCGACGCTGGCGGGCTGGCAGCGGGTGCTGCGCGTGCGCCGTAAACTGGCGCGGCTGGACGGTATCTCTAGCGAACTCGGTGAACTCGCCGATCTGCCGGTGGTCACCGCGCAACTGCGCGAGACATTGAGCCAGGCGCTCGACGCCGATGCCGCTTTGTTGCGCGACATCACAACGCTGGACGCCACCGACGCCATCGAGGCAGCCGAGATCGCATCGTTCGCCGTCGATAACAACGTGCTGGCGGAGGCTGCCGCCATCGACGCCCTGCGCGAACGGCTCGGCGCCGTGCGCAAGGCGATCGAGGATCTGCCGAAGCGACGGCAGGCCCGCGACGAGGCCGAGCGCCAGCTTGACGATCGCGCGCAACGTCTCGGCCTGCGATCGTATGACATGTTGTTGCAGCATCTGCCGACGGACGCTGCGGTGGCACGCGCCCGCGACGCGATCGCAAAGTTCAATCGTGCGATGCAGGCGCGATCGGATGCCGAGACGCGCCTCGCCCGCGCGCGCGCCGAGCAGGACGCGTTCGCCGCAGAGGCCGGACCCAAATCCGTGATGGATATTGAGCAGATCAGGCAGCGCTTCGATGCGCTGGGCGATATCCCCGCGCAGGCGGATCGCCATCGGCGCGAATTGGCAGCGCTGCGCAACGAGACGCAAACTCTTGAAGATGCTGTGGTCGCCATCGATCCCGCGCCTGGCGCGCTAAGCCGTTTGCGTGCGCTGCCGCTGCCGGACGCGGCGACCATTGCAAAATTCGTTCACGCCACCGACAGCAGCGAGGCAGACATCAAGCGCCTCAGCGACGCCATTGCGGCGAGCGACGAAGCGATCGCAGCTACCGAGGCCGAGCTGGCGCGGCTGCGCAGCGGCGGCACCGTGCCGAGCCGCAGCGATCTCGTCATCGCCCGCCAGCAGCGCGACGCCGAACTGACATCGTTGGGCGCAGCGCTGGACGGCGATCCCGCGGCACGCGCGCGGCATTTCGACGAGGTGACGCAGTCGTCGAAGGCCGTCGACGGCATCACCGACCTGCTGCTCACCGACACCGGCCGCGCCACGCGCTATGACGACGCGCTGCAGCGCCTCGCCGCCCACAAGGCCACGCGCGACCGCGACACTGACAAATTGCGGACGCGCAAAGCCGCGTTGGAGAAGCTCCTCGAAGCCTGGAGCCACAGCTGGGCGGCCACGGGCCTCACGCCGCGTAGCCCCGCAGACATGGCGCTGTGGCGTGGCAAGATCGAGGATATTTTAGTACGGCTGAGCAAGCTCGACGCGCACCAAGTCAGCATCGATGCGCTGGCCGCAGGCCTGGACTCAGGCAAGGCTGCGCTGATCGCTTTTCTCGGCAGCGTCGGCCGCACGCCCGATCCAGGCCTGGCGCCGGACATTCTGTATCGCGAGGCCAAAGCACGGGTCGAGGAACTGCAGACGGTGTGGGCGGACGCGCGCGCGCATGCGGTGAAACAACAGCGCGTCGAGCGCGACCTGTCGGAGGCCGCAACCTCCCTTGCCGCAGCGGAGACAGCACTGGTTGCGCAACGCGAGCAATGGCCGGACGCTATGGCCGGCATCGGGCTGGCGGCGACCGCGAGCCCGGCCGAAGCCGAAGCCGCGCTGGCGGTATGGCAATCGGTGGCGCTGCCGAAATCCGATCGCGAAAAAGAAGGCCATCGCGTCGAAACCATCGAGGCAGACCTCGCCGCTTTCGATGCCGACGTGTTCGATCTCATCGACCGCGTCGCGCCGCAATCGCGGGGCGACTCCGCGCAGGAGTCGCTGACGCGGTTGTCGGCGGCCCTCGCCGAAGCGCGCACGGCCAGCGAAGCCTGCCAGCGGCTGCGCCGCAATGCCACGACGCGTGCCGCCGCACGCAGCGCACTGGTGGCCCAGCGCCAGCCGATCGCGACGATGCTCACCGAGGCCTGCCGACAACTCAGCGTCGCGGCCGAGCAATTGCCGGCGTCACTGGCGCGGCTCTCTCAGCGCCACGCGCTGGAAGGCGAGCGCATCGCCCTGCAGCGGGATCTGCAGGAAAGCGAGGGCCGCGACGAGACTGCATTGCGTCACGAGCGCGAAGGGCTCGATCTCGATGTTCTGCCCGGCGAGATCACCCGCGAGGAGTTGCGGCAGAGTCAGTTGATCCGAGATATCGAAGCCGCGTCCGCGCAGCATCACGAGCGCAGGAACAAGCTCGACGCGCTGCTCAAGGGCCGCAACGCGCCAGCAGCGGCCAGCGAACGCGCCGAGGCCGGCGCCGAATTGTTGTCGATCGCAAACCGCTGGCTGCTGCGTGCGGCCGCCGCGAAGCTGGCATCGCGCACCATCGAACGGCACCGCGCCATGGTGCAGGATCCGCTGATCGCCCGCGCCAGCGTTTTGTTCGCCCTCGCCACCGCATCGACCTTTGCCGGCCTGGTCATCGCCTATGGCGACGACGATCAGCCGGTGCTGATGGCGCAGCGGGCCGACGGCGAGCAGGTCAAGGTGGCCGGCTTGAGCGAAGGCACCCGCGACCAGCTATTTCTGGCGCTTCGCCTGGCTTTGCTGGAGCGCCGCACGTCCGAGCCGCTGCCCTTCATCGGCGACGACCTGCTGGCCAGCTTCGACGAGGGTCGGACCCTGGCGATGCTGCGCCTGCTGGCAGCGGCCGGCGGCCAGCGCCAGATCATCCTGTTCACGCATCACCGCCACGTCGTCGATCTCGCCCGGAGCATCGACCAGCATTCGGTGGATATCATCGAATTGTAGAGCCGTGCGGACCCGCCCTTGGCGGGCCTGGCTGCGCCGCCGCCGGCGTGTCATCGGCGGCGAAGTGACGCAGACCGCCCTGTGGTCACCCTAAAATTGCCGATGACTTGCGGTTCAAATCATCGGAATATGTCCTGTCATCCGGGCCAGCATCGGCCTTGTTCGAGATCATCGCGAGGACAACATGAACCCAATCAAACTCGTCGGCCAGTTGACCGGGATTGCCGTTGCCGCGTCGCTGCTGTCATCCGCCGCCTTCGCCCAGGACATCAATGTCGCGGTGGCCGGGCCGATGACCGGCGGCGAAAGCGCGTTCGGCCGGCAGATGAAAAACGGCGCCGATCAGGCGGTGGCCGACATCAACGCCGCCGGCGGCGTGCTCGGAAAGAAGCTGGCGCTGCAGGTCGGCGACGATGCCTGCGATCCCAAGCAGGCGCGCTCGATCGCCGAGAAGCTGGCCTCGGCCAAGGTGCCGTTCGTGGCCGGGCATTTCTGTTCGTCGTCGTCGATCCCGGCGTCGGAGGCCTATGCCGACAGCAACGTGCTGCAGATCACACCGGCCTCGACCAATCCGCTGTTCACCGAGCGCAAGCTCGCCAATGTGCTGCGCGTCTGCGGCCGTGACGACCAGCAGGGCCTGATCGCTGCCGACTACATCGCGAAGAATTTCAAGGGCAAGAACGTCGCCATCCTCAACGACAAGACCACCTACGGCAAGGGTCTCGCCGACGAGACCAAGAAGGCGCTCAACAAGGCCGGCTTCACCGAGAAACTGTTCGAGAGCTACAACAAGGGCGACAAGGACTTCAATTCCATCGTGTCGCGTCTGAAGCGCGACAATATCGATCTGGTCTATGTCGGCGGCTACCATCAGGAAGCCGGACTGATCCTGCGCCAGATGCGCGACCAGGGCCTCAAGACGGTGCTGATGGCTGGCGATGCGATGAACGACAAGGAATTCGCCTCGATCACCGGCCCCGCCGCGGAAGGCACGCTGTTCACCTTCGGGCCGGACCCGCGCAACAAGCCGACTGCGAAGGCCATCGTCGAGAAGTTCAAGGCCAAGAACATCGATCCCGAAGGCTATACGCTCTACACCTATGCCGCGTTCCAGGTCTGGACCCAAGGCGTCGCCAAGGCCGGCTCCACTGACATGAAGAAGGTGATGGACGTGATCAAGGCCGGCGAATGGGACACCGTGCTCGGCAAGATGGCCTTCGACGCCAAAGGCGACATCAAGGCGATCGACTATGTCGTCTACAAGTGGGACGCCAAGGGCAATTACGCGGAGCTGGGTAAGGGCAGCTGATACTCTGAGTTCCGTAGGGTGGGCAAAGGCGCGAAGCGCCGTGCCCACCGCGGACATGGTGACCAACGCAGGTTTCGGCGGTGGGCACGCTTCGCTCAGCCCACCCTACAGTGTACGCCTAGGTCACAGTTTAATCTCGCCGTCGTCCTGGCCATCCCAGTAATGCAGACGGCTGGCGTGGACCTTGATCAGGACGATGCCGGGCGTGTCGATGCCGTCCTTGAACCAGTAGTCCAGATCCTTGGTCCAGTGCGCCTCGAACGCCGCCTTGTCGCGGATCAGTTCGGCGTTGCCTTCGACGGAGATGAAGATCGGCGGCTTGCCGAGCAGGCCCTTGGCGCCGGTGAAGGATAACCCGACCTGCGGGTCTCGCTGGATGTCCTGCACCGTGTGACTCTGCTCGAAGGTGAAGAAGAACGAGTCGCCGTCATAATCGACATCGCCGTTATTGCTCATAGGGCGTGCAGCGATCTGTCCGCCTTCGGCGCGGGTCGACAGCATCGCGAAGTCGATATCGCGCATTTTGTCCGACAGATCGGACAGGGTCATCTGGCTCATGGGTATCTCCGGCTGCAAGCACTGCGCAACAGACGCGCGACCGCAAGATCGGTTCCTGTGTCGCGCCGAAGGTACGTCGGCCGAAATTCTGTAAGGGGGGTGAATGCTTCAGGAATTGACTGGCTATTGCAGGTTTCGCGGTCGGTACGCTTCGCTTTCCCCCTACGGTGATGACGCAATCTCAGCCGAAATTATGAGGGTTTCTGTAGGGTGGGCGAAGGCGCGCAGCGTCGTGCCCACCGCGTCAGGAGTGTGGGCCCGCTACGCTTTGCCCACCCTACAGTGACCGCTCTTTAGCCAACTGTGCCATCTCACCCGAAGTTCTGCAGCGCCGGGAAGGTCTCCAAGAGCCAGATGCTGGCGCTGGCGATGCCGCCGGTCAGGAAGGCGATGCCGGTCAGCACCATCAACACGCCCATCACGCGCTCCACATGGACCAGATGCTTCTTCATCCGCGCGAACACGCTGGAGAACTGCTCGACCATGAAGGCCGCGATCAGGAACGGGATGCCAAGACCGAGCGAATAGACTGCGAGCAACCCTGCCCCCTTGGTCACCGTCGCCTCTGCCGCCGCCACCGACAGGATGGCGGCGAGGATCGGCCCGATACACGGCGTCCAGCCGAACGCAAAGGCCAGCCCCATCACATAGGCACCCCACAACCCGACCGGTTTCGGCATCGTCATGCGGCCCTCGCGCATCAACACGCCGATCCGCGTCAGGCCGAGGAAATGCAGACCCATCAGGATGATCAGCACGCCGGCCACGATGGAGAGCTGCGCCGCATAAGCGCGGATCACGCCGCCGATCAGGCTGGCGCTGGCGCCGAGGATCGTGAACACCGTGGAGAAGCCGAGCACGAACACCAGCGCCGAGATCATCACCGCGCGCTTCGAGGCGGCTTCCTGCTCGTCATTAGCGACATGTTCGATGGTCGCGCCCGTGAGGTAGATCAGATAGGGCGGCACCAGCGGCAACACGCAAGGCGACAGGAAACTGACAATGCCGGCAATCAGGGCCGCTGGGATCGTGACATCCGTGATCATGCGGCTAAATGCACCGCACCTGTGCCGACATGCAAGTCTGTTGGATCGGTGATGCCGCTCTTGATACGGTTGTGATCGGGCGTGATCGTCATCGCTCCGGCAAATATCGCAGCGCGGAACGGGCCTTGGAGACCACATGAAGAATTTGCTGACCGATATCGCCGGTGTTCGCGTCGGCCATGCCGACGACGCCGCACTCGCCTCCGGCGTCACCGCGATCCTGTTCGACCGCCCCGCCATTGCGTCTGTCGATATCCGCGGCGGCGGCCCAGGAACGCGCGACAGCAGCCTGCTCGACCCCGTCAACACCGTCGACGCCATTCACGGCATTGCTCTGTCCGGCGGCTCCGCGTTCGGCATCGAGGCCGGCGGCGGTGTGCAAGCTTGGCTCGCGGAACAAGGCCACGGCTTTGCGATCGGCCCGGCCATCATCCCGATCGTGCCCGGTGCGGTGCTGTTCGATCTCCTCAATGGCGGCGACAAGGCCTGGGGCCGCTTCCCGCCCTATCGCGAACTCGGCTATGCGGCGGCCGTGAACGCCAGCGACAGTTTCGCCCTCGGCAGCGTCGGCGCCGGGCTCGGAGCTACCACCGCGACGCTCAAAGGCGGCCTCGGCTCGGCCTCCGCAGCAACGCCGTCGGGAGTTCGCGTCGCAGCACTGGCGGCGGTGAATGCGGTCGGCAGCGTGACCATGGGCGACAGCGCGCATTTCTGGGCAGCGGCCTTCGAGCAGAATGGCGAGTTCGGCGGGCGTGGATTGCCGCCCGCCATCACGCCAGACATGCACGCGTTCCGCATCAAGGGCGGACCTGCCGCGACAGCCATGGAAAACACGACACTCGCCATCGTCGTCACTGATGCGATTCTCACCAAGGCGCAAGCGCAGCGTCTCGCGATCATGGCGCAGACCGGATTCGCCCACGCGATCCATCCCGTCCACGCGCCGCTCGACGGCGACATCGTGTTTGCTGCGGCAACCGGCGAGAAGCCGATCGATCCGGTGGTCGGCCTCACCGAACTCGGCATGCTCGCGGCCAATGTCACCGCCCGCGCGATCGCCCGCGGCGTCTATGAGGCGAGGTCCCTGCCCTTCGACGACGCGCTGCCGTCGTGGCGGGACCGGTGGCAACGAAAGACATAGCCGCGCGTTTGCGTCATTGAGCGACAAAGCGGGGGTGACCGCCATGCCATCGACAGCGATTCGCCATTTCAGCTACAGCCCGGACCCACACGAACTGCGGGTGACCTTTACCAGCGGGCGCGGCTACGCTTATGCGCAGGTGCCACTGGACGTGCATGCGGCTTTGCGCGACGCGCCGTCACGCGGCGCCTTCTTCAATCAGAGCATCCGCGATCACTATGCCTATCGGGAACTGGAGCGATCAGACGCTGATCGCTAGCGATCCCCTTGCAGTCGAGATCTGCTGCGCCTGCTTGGCGATCATCTGTTCGAGCGCATTATAGGACGTCCGCGCCGCTGCCGTGGTGGCGGCTGACGGCACGGCGGAGGTGGACGCCACCTTGGAGCCATCCGCATAGCTGATCGATGTCGTGGTGCTGCCATCGGCATTCACCGTCGTCGATGTGGTCGCGCCGGCAGTGCTGTCGTCATCGCCAGCAGCGCCGCCATGATGCGGCTTGCCAGCGCCTTTGAGCGCCTTGCCGAGCTCATCAATGCTGACCGAGCCATCACTGTCCTTGTCGAGCTTGGCGAACACCTTGTCGGCATTGGCGACATTTGTGCCGCCGGCGCCCAGCTTGTCCTCGAATTCGGTCTTGCTGATTGATCCGTCATTATTGCCGTCAAGCTGCGCGAACAGGCTCTTCAGCGCGGCGGAGCGCGTCTTCGATTGGGCGGAGACGTTGGTCTGGCTCTGCGCATCAAGCAGCGCGCCCATGGTCGAGGCCGACAGATTGCCGGTCGATGCGGGGGCGCCACCCGCCGTGCCTGCGGCCGAAGCCACCGATGACGAGGTGCCGAGCTGGAAGGATGCTCCCTGCGAAAATCCCGTCGTCGCCTTTGCAGACGACGGCTTCTTCGCGGTCAGCGATTGCAGAAGGTCCATGGCCGATGTGGCAAGCGCTGCGACGCCGAGCATCGTCGATCTCCATCGAGGCCGGATTGCCTCCGCCAACAGGTCAGCAAGCGCCATGCCAGTCAAAAAACGTCGGAATTTCAACACGTCCAGCGCGATCCGGGCTAGAGTCGCCCGGTCATTCGTGCCCAGCGCGGCAGATTTTGCCGGAATGCGCCAGGCCACGGGGTCCGTTGCCGGTGTTTCGACTGCGTGTTACGCGAGGCAAAACTGCCGCCATTTTCAGGAACCCGTCCCATGTCCCAGAGCTTTGCACCGCGCCCGCTGATGATCGCACCGTCGATTTTGGCCGCCGACTTTGCAAAACTCGGCGACGAAGTGCGCGCCGTCGATGCCGCCGGCGCCGACTGGATTCACCTCGACGTCATGGACGGCCATTTCGTGCCGAACATTTCCTACGGTCCCGATGTCATCAAGGCGATGCGGCCGCACACCAGCAAGATCTTCGATGCGCATCTGATGATCGCGCCGGCGGATCCCTATCTCGAAGCCTTCGCCAAGGCCGGCTGCGACCACATCACGGTGCATGCCGAAGCCGGTCCGCATCTGCATCGCTCGCTGCAGGCGATCCGCAATCTCGGCAAAAAGGCCGGCGTTTCGCTCAATCCCGGCACGCCGCTGTCGGCGATCGAATATGTGCTCGACCTCGTCGATATCGTGCTGGTGATGTCGGTCAATCCCGGCTTCGGCGGCCAGGCCTTTATCCCCTCGGCGCTCGACAAGATCGCCAATCTGCGCGCCATGACCGCGGGCCGCCCGATCGACATCGAAGTCGACGGCGGCGTGTCGGCTGCGGTGGCAGGACAGCTTGCAGCAGCGGGCGCGAATGCGCTGGTGGCCGGCTCCGCCGTGTTCAAGGGCGGCACAATGGAGAGCTACAAGACAAATATCGACGGCATCCGGCACGCGGCCGCGCAGGCCCGCGGCGAGATGGTGTAACCAGGCGCACGCCCCGGATCGCCGTCGTACATCCGACTAGGTGTCCGCGTCGGCGCGCCGCGGCGGCCGCACTACGGTGACGCTGCAGCCGGCTTCCGCGGCCACCTTGGCCGACACGCTGCCGAGCAAACTGCGCAAGCGTGAATTCTGCCGCGCGCCGATGACGATGTGATCGACGCGGTTGACCGCGGCGAATTCGAGGATCGCGGCGGCCGGGTCCAGCGCCTCCAGTACATGAGTGGTGAGCCGGCCGGCATCGAGTTGCAGCGGCTGCGCCCAGTGCTTGAGCATCACCAGCCGGTCGACATGCTTGTTGCTGTTGTTCTCGTCGAGGGTGCGATCGATCGACAGCCGGTTCAGTTTCAACACGTTGACGCAAGCGAGCCGGGCCGATGGCAGGATCGCCAGAATGCGTCCGGCGGTGACGCGAAGGGCCTCGTTGATGTCTGCCGCGCCGTCCGTGCTGTCGAGCGCCACGGCCACGATCGGCGCGGTGGCGAGCTGCGCGGCAAGATCGGACTTGGTGCGGGTCGGCGTGACATGGCCGTTGAAGCGCCGCCGCCAGGCCGTCGACAGCGGATCGCGCTTTAGTTTGTCCGCGCGGCTGGTGAGCTTGACCTGATCGGGATGACCGAGGTCGAAAGCCAGCTGCGCCGCTGTGGGATAGCGCCACGCCGGCTCGATCTCGAGGCAGCGCAGCACGATCTCCTGCAGCCAAGGCGGGTAGTCGGCGCGCAATTTGCGCGGCGGCGTGGCGTCGCGCCACAGACGTCGCCGCATGCCGCGCAGGGTTTCGCTCTCGCCGAACGGACGCTCGCCGGTGGTGAAGAAATACAACAGCACGCCCAGCGAAAACAGATCGCTGCGCGGATCGTTGCGGACGCCCAATAGCCGCTCCGGCGCCATATAGGGCGCGGTGCCGAACGGCAGCCGGAATTCCTCCTGCAGCAGGTCGGGCAGTTGCCCGTGATGCGATAGACCATAGTCGATCAGCACCACCTCGCCGTCCGGCCGGAACATCACGCTGCTCGGCTTGATGTCGTGATGGATGACATGCTGCGCATGCAGATCGGCCAGCGCCACCGCGATCTTGCCGGCGATCGCAACGGCTTCGTCATAGGGCAGCGGTAGGTCGGGCAGTCGGCGATACAGCGTGTCGCCTTCGATCTGCTCCATCACCACGTAAGGCTGCCGGGCAAAATCACCGGTGCCGAAACACGCCGGCACATGTGGCCCGGACAGCCGCGGCAGGATCATCTGCTCCATCTCGAAACTGACGATGGCAGCGGGATCGTCGCCTTCCGCGATCCGCGGCACCTTCATCAGCAGCGGCTGCGCCAGATCCAGCCGCGTGACCTGCCAAAGCGTCGCCATGCCGCCTTGATGCACGCGCTCGCCGACAGTGAAGCCGTCGAGCACCGCGCCTGGCTCCATCCGCATGCTGGCCACCGTCACCGTCCCTCGAACAGACGATCGGCCAGCCGCGGCGGCAACCCGTTGGCGCGGATCGCCTCGGCGGCGGCCTCGACGTCATAGGGCACGCGGCAATAGGTGATCTCGCGCTTGTCGGTGTCATAGATGGCGAAGGCGGCTGCCGGATTGCCGTCGCGGGGCTGCCCCACCGAGCCCATCACCGCCAGCCACTGCCGGCCGTGCAGCAGTTGCACCGGGACATCGCTGGACGGCACGAATTGCGTCATCTTGCCGGCCATCGACATCGAATACAGCGCCGGCTGATGGATGTGGCCGCAGAAGCTGACCTGGGCCGGATTGGCCGCCAGACTACGCGCGGCGTCGGCGGTTTCCTTGACATAGCGCCAGCGCGCCGGCTGGCTGGCCTCGGCGTGGATATACAGGCGGTCATCGTCCTGCGCCGTCAGCGGCAGTTCGGCCAGGAAGCGGCGCTGCGCGACGCCGAGCCGGCCGCGGGTCCATTCGATCGCCGCCTGCGCCTCGGCGGTCATGGTTTCGGACGGTGTGCCGACCGCGCGGTCGTGATTGCCGGCCACCGCCAGCGCCCCGTCGGCGACCAGCGCCATCGCGGTCTCGACCACCCAGTCCGGATCGGCGCCGTAACCGACATAGTCACCCAGCAGGATGATGCGATCAACACCACGCGCGCGCGCGGCATCGAGGCAGGCACTGAAAGCCTGCTTGTTGGCGTGAATATCTGCAAAGATGGCCAGCCGCACATTGCCTCCTGCCATATCATAGCGGCTCTCCCGCGTGCCGGCTTGATTGACATCAATCGGCGCCGACGCCAATCCCCGGCTCTCGTCATGGCCGGTCGACGCGAAAGCCAGCCGGGCGATCGACATCGAGGCCGACGGCGAATGTCTCATTCGCAAACTCGCCCGTGATCAGCGGGCACGGATGAGAACTCCAAAGCGAATATTAATGGTATTCGCAGCGAGGCAATGAGAGCCAGCAAGGCGGTGGTATAAATCAGACACGTCACAAGCATGAGGTTGCGATGCGTACTCGCCTGCTCTTAATTCTGGCTGTTGCTCTTAGTTGCCTGACCGGGACCGCGCATGCAGCGCAGCCGTCGCACATCGACGATCCCGACCGGTTCTCACATCAGATTTTCACGCTGATCACCCAAGCCAAATTCCAGGAGGTCGCCGCGCAACTGTCCGGGAGCGTCGGCAGTCCGGAGCGTTCCGCTGATTTCGAAAACTCCTTGAAGGAGCTCGATGGCAAAAAATTCGATTTCGGAGAAAAGGTCTATGACAAGGACTATAATGGCGCCTTGCGTCAGATCGTCTACTATACCTATGTCGAGAATTTCGGCTTCGTCTACTTTCGCTTCTCGTTCAAGATGACGAGCCGTGGATGGTATCTCACCAATTTCCTGTTCAAGGAATCCTCGGACGAGTTGTTTCCCAAGGATCTGATTGAAGGCCCGTCCTGACACGATCGACCGGCCGATAGTGATCTGCTTCAAAAACCTGCCGTTCTACATTCCGTGAGCGACGTGCCATCACAGTTCGACGCCCGCCGCGACGCGGCGTGCCGCCTGAATGATCCTGAGCTCCGCTCAATCACAGATTGACGCCGACCAGGCCTGACGCGCAGGTTTCCTCGCCGGCTTGCATCTGCTACACCGCGGCCAACTCCCCTCTTACGTCCGAGATGTCGATGATCCCCCGCTATACCCGTCCCGAAATGGCCGCCATCTGGGAGCCGCAGACCCGCTTCAAGATCTGGTTCGAGATCGAGGCGCATGCGGCGGATGCGCTGGCGGAACTGGGCACCATTCCGAAGGATGCGGCGAAGACGATCTGGGCCAAGGCCAAGGACGCGACGTTCAATGTCGATCGCATCGACGAGATCGAGCGCGAGACCAAGCATGACGTCATCGCCTTCCTGACCCATCTGGCCGAAATCGTCGGTCCGGAAGCCCGCTTCGTGCATCAGGGCATGACGTCGTCCGACGTGCTCGACACCTGCCTCAACGTACAGCTGACGCGCTGCGCCGACATCCTGATTGCCGATGTCGATCGCCTGCTGGCGGCGCTGAAGACCCGCGCCTTCGAGCACAAGATGACGCCAACCATCGGCCGCTCGCACGGCATCCATGCCGAGCCGGTGACCTTCGGCCTCAAACTCGCTTATGCCTATGCCGAATTCACCCGCGCGCGTGCGCGCCTCGTGACCGCGCGTGAGGAAGTCGCGACCTGCGCGATCTCCGGCGCCGTCGGCACCTTTGCGCAGATCGACCCGCGCGTCGAAGAGCATGTCGCGAAAGCGATGGGCCTTCAGCCCGAGCCGATCTCGACGCAGGTCATCCCGCGCGACCGCCACGCGATGTTCTTCGCCACACTGGGCGTGATCGCCTCCTCGATGGAGCGTCTCGCGACGGAAGTGCGCCACATGCAGCGCACCGAGGTGCTGGAGGCCGAGGAGTTCTTCTCCGAGGGCCAGAAGGGCTCGTCGGCGATGCCGCACAAGCGCAATCCGGTGCTGACCGAAAACATCACCGGCCTCGCCCGCATGGTGCGCGCCTATGTGACCCCGGCGATGGAGAACGTCGTGCTGTGGCACGAGCGCGACATCTCGCACTCCTCGGCCGAGCGCATGTTCGGCCCGGATGCCACCGTGACGCTCGACTTCGCGCTGAACCGGATGGCCGGCGTGATCGAGAAGCTCCTGGTCTATCCCGCCAACATGCAGAAGAATCTCGACCGCCTCGGCGGCCTGGTGCATTCGCAGCGCCTCCTGATCGCGCTGACGCAGAAGGGTGCGTCGCGCGAGGACGCCTACAAGCTCGTGCAGCGCAACGCCATGCCAGTGTGGCGCGGCGAAGGCGAGTTCATGACGCTGCTGAAGGCCGACAAGGACGTGAAGACGTACCTCACCGATGCCGACATAGAGGAACAGTTCGACCTCGGCTATCACTTCAAGCATGTCGACACGATTTTTGCGCGCGTGTTTGGATCGGCAACGTAAACACCGCGCGCCGCTCAACATTTTCAGCCGTCATTGCGAGCGGAGCGAAGCAATCCAGATCTTCAGGCAAAAGAAGACTGGATTGCTTCGTCGCAACGGCTCCTCGCAATGACGGAGGATAGGATGGCGTCCCGCGTCGTTGCCGTGTCGCTCCGTCGCGGCCATCACTTCAGCAAGACGCCGGCGCTGAGCATTCGCCTGTTGGCCGGTTTCGGCGTTGAGGGCGACGGCCACGCGGGTGCCACCGTGCAGCATCGCTACGACCGCCGCCGCGATCCGACGCGGCCGAATCTGCGCCAGGTGCATCTGATCCCGGCGGAGCTGTTCGATGAGCTGCGCGGCAAGGGCTTTGCCTTAGCCCCCGGCGATCTAGGCGAGAACATCACGACGGCGCATATCGATCTCGCTACGCTGCCCACCGGCACGCGCCTGCATCTCGGCGCGCGCGCCGTAGTCGCACTCACCGGCCTGCGTGAGCCCTGCACGCTGATGGACAAGTTTCAGCGCGGGCTGAAGGCGGCCACGCTGGATCGCAATGCCGATGGCAGCCTGATCTACAAAGCCGGTGTCATGGCGGTGGTGCTAGCCGATGGCGAGGTGTCGGCCGGTGACGGGATCCGCGTCGAGCTGCCACCGGGGCAGCCTACGCCGCTGAGGCTGGTCTAGTTGCGGGGGCTTCCCGAAAAAGCCCGAATGGCCGTATCCTGATCGCAGCAACCCTGCAGTAACCATCCTCCCCTAGCCTTGCATGATGCCCACGCGCCCCACCATCCTGGTTTTCGACTCCGGTCTCGGCGGCCTGACCGTCCAGCGCGAGATCGCGAAGGCGCGGCCGGATGCGCGCTACGTCTATGTGGCCGATGACGCGTTCTTTCCCTATGGCCAGCATAGCGAGCAGGCCCTGATCGAGCGCGTGGTGCCGCTGATGGGCGAACTGATCGCCCTGCATCGCCCCGACATGGTGGTGATCGCCTGCAACACCGCCTCGACCATCGTGCTCAGCCATCTGCGCGCCGCCTATCAGGTGCCGTTCGTGGGTACCGTGCCGGCGATCAAGCCGGCCTGTGCGGGCTCGCTGAGCAAGCGCGTTTCGGTGCTCGGCACTTCCGGCACGGTGAAGCGCGAATATACCCAGACGCTGATCCGCGAATTCGGCGCCGGCTGCATCGTCACGCTGGTGGGATCGGTCCATCTTGCTTCGCTGGCCGAAGAAGCTCTCGGCGGCAGCGATGGTACGATCGCCGACGCCGCCATTTTCAACGAAATCGCGCCCTGCTTCGTTCAGGATGCCGCAGGTGCCCGCACCGACACCGTTGTGTTGGCCTGCACGCATTATCCGTTGCTGCTGGGCGAACTGACACGCCTGGCTCCATGGCAGGTCACCTGGATCGATCCTGCCCCGGCCATCGCGCGCCGTGTGGTCGGCCTGATCGGCGATCATCAGCCCGGCATGCCGCATGGCGATGCGGTGCTGCTTTACACCTCCGGCAAGCGCCACGCCTGGCCGGAGACGCTGGCGCCCTTTTTCGGCGGCCAGGTCGCCGCGTAGACCGGCCCCCTGACCAATGGAACCAGCAATTTGCGGCCTGCGCTGCCGGTTTCGCGAGCCTACTGGCTGCAAAACGGCAAAACCCCTGTCTTTCAATTGACATGAGCGGTCTCGCCGCCTAGAAACCGCCCTGCTCGCGGGTCGTTTTCGGCCCGCGAAGCGTTTCGCACCCGTGGTTCTCCTCCCAGCTTTGGGAATGAGCCTGTCGGTGCCGGGATTTCCTTCAAAAGATCACCGGTACACAGGAGGGCGCGTCTCCTCATCCATCTATTTAAAACGAGGACGCGATGACAAAGCGTAGTGAAGCTAAATACAAAATCGACCGCCGCATGGGCCAGAACATTTGGGGTCGTCCCAAGTCTCCGGTCAACAAGCGTGAATACGGCCCCGGCCAGCACGGCCAGCGCCGCAAGGGCAAGCTCTCGGACTTCGGCACGCAGCTGCGCGCCAAGCAGAAGCTGAAGGGCTACTACGCCAACATCTCCGAGCGTCAGTTCTACGCCGTTTACGTCGAGGCCTCGCGCCTCAAGGGCGACACCGGTGAAAACCTGATCGGCCTGCTCGAGCGCCGCCTCGACACCGTGGTGTATCGTGCCAAGTTCGTCGCCACCATGTTCGCCGCCCGCCAGTTCATCAATCACGGCCACGTCAAGGTGAACGGCAAGCGTGTCAACATTTCGAGCTACCTGGTCAAGGTCGGCGACGTCATCGAGGTCAAGGAATCCTCGAAGCAGCTGGCCGTCGTTCTGGAAGCTTCGCAGCTCGGCGAGCGCGACGTGCCGGATTATGTTGAGACCGACCACAACAAGATGACCGCCAAGTATATCCGCATTCCCGCTCTGGCGGACGTGCCCTTCGCGGTGCAGATGGAACCCCATCTGATCGTCGAATTCTATTCGCGCTAATCGTTTTAGCGACGATGACGAAAGGCCCCGGTTTTCCGGGGCCTTTTTCGTTTGCGCGGCTGAGCGCGCGTCCTGCAAAGAAACAACGCCGTCATGGCCGGGCTTGTCCCGGCCGTCCATGTCTTTAATCTCACGCGTAGATGCAAGACGTGGATGCCCGGAACACGTCCGGGCATGACGACTGAGAGAATGTGCAATGCCCTTCACCCCTGCCCGCCCCGATCCGTCGCTGCCGCCGGTTCGCATCAATCTGCTGTCGGATACGCAGACCAAGCCGACGCCGGCGATGCGTGCCGTGATGGCTGCGGCGGAGGTCGGCGACGAGCAGACGGGCGACGACCCGACCGTCAATGCGCTATGCGATCGCGTCGCCGATCTGCTCGGCAAGGAGGCGGCCGTGTTCATGCCGTCGGGCACCATGTGCAATGTCGCCGGCCTGCTGACGCATTGCCGGCCCGGCGACGAGATCCTCGCCCATCGCACGGCGCACATCCTGTCGCGCGAAGGTGGCACCCATGCGGCACTTGGCGGCTTTCAGATCACGGCGCTCGATGGCGCGGACGGGAAATTCACGCCTGATGCCTTGCGCCAAGCCTTGCATCCACGTTCGCGTTATGAGGCGGCGCAGACCGTCGTCAGCGTCGAGCAGACCGCCAACATCGGCGGCGGCACCATCTGGGCCAAAGCCGATCTCGATGCGATCACGGCCATCGCGCGGGATCGCGGCCTGGCCACCCATATGGACGGCGCGCGGCTGTTGAATGCCTGCGTCGCCACCGGCATCAGCGCGCGCGACATGGCAGCCGGTTGGGATTCGGCATGGATCGATTTCAGCAAGGGCCTCGGCGCCCCCGTCGGCGCCGCGCTGGCCGGCACGCATGATTACATCGATGCCGTCTGGCGCTGGAAACAGGGATTGGGCGGATCGATGCGCCAGGCCGGTATCATCGCCGCTGCCTGCATCCATGCGCTCGATCATCACGTCGATCGGCTGGCCGAAGACCATGCCCATGCGCGGACACTGGCGCGCGGCCTCGCGCAGAATGATGGCATCGCGGTGCAGGCGCCTGAAACGAATCTCGTCTTCTTCGATCCCGCCGGTGCCGGCATCAGCGCTGCCGAGATGGTGAAAGCCCTGCGGATCAAGGGTGTGATGCTCGCCACCATGGACGGCCGCATCCGCGCCTGCACGCATCTCGATGTAACTGCGGCGATGATCGAGGACACGCTGGGAATGGTGCGCGAGATCATCCGTGGCGTTTAGCGTTCCTGCCGTCATTGCAAGTTACTTCGTCTCCAGCGCCTCATACACGATCTTGCGCACGTCCACTTCCATGCGCCAGCGCTGCGACGGCGCTTGGGTCAGGACCAGCACGAACATATCGTCCACCGGATCGACCCAGAAGAACGTACCGCCAACGCCGTCCCAGCGATATTCGCCGAGCGGCCCGGGCTCGCTCGCGAGCAGTTTCGTCCGCACCGCAAAGCCGTAACCAAATCCGCTGGCGGCGCCCGGGAAATAAAAATGATCGCGCGCGACGCCGCTGCCGGAACCGATGTGATCGCGCGTCATCTCCTGCACGGTGCGGACTGCGAGATAGCGCCTGCCATCAAGTATGCCGCCGTTCAGCAGCATCTGCAGGAAGCGCGCGTAATCGGCGATCGTGCCGTTGAGACCCGAGCCGCCCGCCTGCCACAGCTTGACGTCGGCGGGATCGTGCATGCCGACCACAGGCCCGATCATGCGGTCGGACGCAAACGGCTCCGCGACGCGCGCGCGCTGCTCCGGATCGGTGATGTAGAACGACGTGTCGCTCATCCCCAGCGGATCGAACAGGCGATCTTTCAGGAACCGACCGAGCATTTGCCCCGACACCACCTCGATCACGCGGCCGAGAATATCGGTCGAGTGTCCGTAATTCCACAGCGTTCCCGGCTGCTCCGCGAGCGGCAGTTTGGCGACCCGCTCGGCCCATGTCGCGTTGTCCCAGTCGCGCCCGAACACGTCGAGTTGCGCGTAGCGTTTGCGCGCGGGGTCTTCGCCGTAAAAACCATAGGTAATACCTGAAATATGCTTGAGCAGGTCTGCGATCGTGATCGGACGCCGCAACGCCTTCAGTCCGAAACTGGTGTGCTCGTCGCCGCCGGGCACATCGACACCGACCTTGGCTTTGGCGAAGGCTGGAATGTAGTTGGACAGCGGATCATCGAGTTTCAGCTTGCCGTCCTCGACCAGCATCATGGCTGCCACCGAGGTGATCGGCTTGCTCATCGAATACAGCCGGAAGATCGAATCCGCCGTCATCGGGTGGCCGCTGTCACGATTGCCGAAGGTGTCGGCATAGACCGGTTTGCCATGCTGCTGGATCAGCACCACGGCGCCGGGAATTTTGCGCTCTGCCACCAGGCCGCGAAAGTAATCGTCGAGCGCGAGCAGCTTGTGCGGCGACAGTGTTCGCGCAATCGGACGGGATGCCTCGGCTCGCAGCGGCGCCATCGGCGCCACAACCGTGCCGACGCAACCCAGCGTCAGCACCAAGACAGCGACGGTACTATTTCTCCAGCGCTTCATAGACGAGCAGCTTGAGCGAGCGTTGGATGCGTTGACGTTCCGAGGGGGTCTGTTCGAGCAGGATCATGAAGAACTCCTGCTTGGGGTCGATGATGAAATAGCATCCGGATGCGCCATCCCATTTCAACTCGCCGAGTGATCCCGGCGGCGGCGGCTTGGCATTGCCGGGATCGGTGCGCACGGCAAGGCCATAGCCGAAGCCGAAGCCGTCGCCGGGAAAGTACAGATAGTCGCGCGCGACGCCACTGTCCTTACCGATATGGTCTGTGGTCATCTCCTTGAACGCGGCGGCGCTTAGATAGCGGCGGCCGTCGAACTCGCCGCCGCCCAGCAGCATCTGAGCGAATTTGCGAAAGTCCGACAGGGTCGAGACCATGCCGCCGCTGCCGGATTCCCATTTCTGATAGGTTTCCGGCCGCCCCTGCCGCCCGGTCCGGAAATCGCTGTCCCAACCCATCGGCTTGGCAAGCAATCCCTCTTTGGCCCTCTCCTTGACGTAGAACCCGGTCGAGGTCATGCCGAGCGGCCGCAACAGTTTCTCTTCCTCGAAGCCGAGCAAGGTCTTGCCGGAAATCACCTCGATGACGCGACCGAGAATGTCGGTGGAGTGGCCATAGTCCCACATGGTGCCGGGCTGAAATTCCAGCGGCAACTGGGCGATGCGATCGGCGAATTCCTTGTTGTCGAAATCGCCGTTGTAGATGTCGGCATTGCCATAGGCACGGCGCACCAGGCTGTTGCCATAAAAGCCGTAAGGGATGCCGGATGTGTGCAGTAGCAGATCGCGGATCGTGATCGGCCGGTCCGGCGCCACGATCTCCAGCGCCTTCTCACCGTTCTCCAGCTTCGTCTCGACGCCGACCTTGGCCTTGGCGAAAGACGGAATGTATTTGGAGACGGGGTCGTCGAGTTTCAGCCGGCCTTCATCCACCAGCATCATCGCCGCAAACGACGTGATGGGCTTCGACATCGAATGCAGGCGGAAGATCGTGTCCGCAGTCATCGGCTGCTTGGTGTTGGGATCGCGGACACCGAAGAAGCGTTCGTAGACTGGCTTGCCGCGCTGCTGGATC
The DNA here is from genome assembly GCA_004173095.1 of Bradyrhizobiaceae bacterium. Lineage (GTDB taxonomy): Bacteria > Pseudomonadota > Alphaproteobacteria > Rhizobiales > Xanthobacteraceae > Tardiphaga. The sequence goes on along the minus strand of SDZE01000327.1, from coordinate 7,329 downwards.
AAGACGATCGCACCGGGAATTTTGCCGTTCTGGATCTGCGCGGCGAAGAACGCGTCGATCGCCTTGAGTTTGTCTTGCGAGAAATGCGCGCCGGCCGGGATCTCGAAGGTCCCCTCGGCGGCGAAGCGATCCTCGGCGGCTGCAACTGGCTGAGACTGGAGCGTTCCGGCACCGACGGCGAGTATTGTGCTGGCGACGATCGCCCGTATCACGTTCCGTCGTGCCATCGGCCACCCTCTCGTCAACCACGGCGAAGTCTAGCCGCGCCGCAGCCTCAAGCAAGAGGCGCGACCACGCTCAGCCTGAGGCAATGCGTTCGCCAAGAGCTCCACCGCAACAAGTGAGAAAAGTGGCGTCCATAAAAAAAACGGTACCCGGACGGGTACCGTTTTGTCGGCACGACAACAATTCCCGTGATCGCGCCGATCTGGTCTCGCGTCGGGTTAAGCCGATGCCGGGGCATCGGTGACGCCCTTCTCGGCCAACAACTGCTGCAACTCGCCGGCCTGGAACATCTCGCGGACGATGTCGCAGCCGCCAACGAATTCGCCCTTGACATAGAGTTGCGGGATCGTCGGCCAGTTCGAATAGGTCTTGATGCCGTCGCGCAGGTCGGCGGATTCGAGAACGTTGAGGCCCTTATAGCCGACGCCGACGTGATCGAGGATCTGGACCACTTGTCCGGAGAACCCGCACTGCGGAAACTGCGGCGTGCCCTTCATGAACAGCACCACGTCGTTGGTCTTCACTTCGTTCTCGATGAATTGCTCAATGCTCATGATCGCGTCCTTGTTGCGGCCCCGTCGCTGCCCGCCATATCGGCGCAGCGTCCTCACATGACCCATATATGTAGCCGAATCCGTTTCGCATCCCAAGCCGAAAGCCGGGCCGATGGCCGGTTTGGCGGGCTTTTCTAAGCTTTTGAAGGACCTGCGCGCTGGGTCCGCGGCTTTGCGACGAGCTTGCGGCGACCCGATTTTATATGACGAAAAGCCTTTCATGTCGCCGGGGAGCCCCTATCTAGGACAAACGCCTTCTATGGAACCCATCCGGAAGACTAACGTTCTCCCTAAAATCGGAGACCTTCGTGACGCCAACAGCAGCCGCCCCGCATGTAGCCTCGGTCTCTTCCGGCTCCCTCGCACAGCAACTCACCGACGCCTTTTTGAGTGTCCGCAACGAGACCGAGCGCCGCGCGGCGCCGTTGTCGGCTGAGGACCAGCTGGTGCAATCGATGCCGGACGCGAGCCCGGCGAAATGGCACCGTGCACACGTGACCTGGTTCTGGGAGCAATTTCTGCTCGGCGAACACCAGCCGGGGTATCAGGTGTTTCACCCCGATTACGCTTACCTCTTTAACTCCTATTACGTATCTGCAGGACCGCGCCACGCACGCGCTCAGCGGGGTCATCTCACGCGTCCGGGCGCTGACGAGGTCACGGCCTATCGTCGGCACGTCGATGCCGCCGTGGTTGGGTTCTTTCGCGAGGCCAGTGACGAACAGCTGATCGCGCTCGTGCCTCTGCTCGAGGTCGGTATGAACCATGAGCAGCAGCACCAGGAGTTGATGCATACCGATATCCTTCACGCGTTCGCGCAGAATCCGATCCCGCCGGCCTATGACGCCGACTGGCGTTTTCCTGCGGCGACGCGAAGCGAAGACGCATGGGTGCACCTGATGGAAGGTATCCACACCATCGGCCACCAGGGCGACAGCTTTCACTTCGACAATGAAAAGCCCGCGCACCGCGCCCTCGTCGGCCCGGTGAAGCTGCAGCGCAATCTCGTCACAAACCGTGACTGGCGCGCTTTCATGGATGACGGTGGCTATGACAAAGCCACGCTGTGGCTGATGGACGGACACGCCGCAGCGGTGCGTGGCGAGTGGCGGGCGCCCGGTCATTGGCGCATGATTGACGGCGAGTGGCAGATCATGACTCTCGGCGGGTTGCAGGCCGTCGATCCCGACGCCCCGGTGTGCCACATCAGTTATTACGAAGCCGACGCCTTTGCGCGCTGGAGCGGCAAGCATCTGCCGACCGAGATGGAATGGGAAGTCGCCGCCCGCGCCGGCAGCCTTAACGACGCCCACGGGGTCGTGTGGCAATGGACGCGCAGTGCCTATGCGCCCTATCCAGGCTACCGCGCCATCGAAGGCGCGCTCGGCGAGTACAACGGCAAATTCATGGTGAGCCAATATGTGCTGCGCGGCTCGTCGCTGGCGACACCCGACGGGCATAGCCGGGTCACCTACCGCAATTTTTTCTATCCGCACCATCGCTGGCAATTCACCGGCCTGCGCCTCGCCGATTACGCCAACTGATTTTATCACCATCGCTTTGACGCGCGCGCTGAGGAGACACTCATGAACGTCCACGCCCCGTTGGCCTCGGCCGAACTCGATCCCGCGACCACCGCATTTGCCGCCGATGTCACCGCAGCGTTGTCGCAGCAACCCAAGAAACTGTCGCCGAAATATTTCTACGACGAAGCCGGCTCCCAGTTGTTCGAGCAGATTACCAAGCTTCCCGAATATTATCCGACCCGGACCGAGCTGGACATCCTGCGTGCCCGCGGCAAGGATATCTCGTCGATCATTCCAAACGATGCTGCGCTGGTCGAATTCGGCGCCGGTGCCACCACCAAGGTGCGTTTGTTACTTGAGCAGTGTTCGTTCGGCGCCTATGTGCCGGTCGACATTTCCGGAGATTTCCTGGCAGGCCAGGCTGCCGAACTGCGCAAGGATTTCCCCGAGCTCGACGTCTTTCCGGTCAATGCCGATTTCACCACGACGTTCGATCTACCAGCCGAAGTGAAGGCGATGCCGAAAGTTGGGTTCTTCCCCGGCTCGACGCTCGGCAATTTCGACCCCCAGGATGCGGCCGGTTTCCTGCGCTCCGCCCGGCAGATTCTCGGCAAGGGCGCGATGATGCTGATCGGCATCGATCTCGAAAAGGACGAGAGCGTTCTGCAGGCCGCCTATAACGACGCCGCCGGCGTGACAGGCGCGTTCAACAAAAACGTGCTCGTGCGCATCAATCGCGAGTTGGGTGGCGATTTCGATCTCGGCGCCTTCACGCACCGGGCGATCTACAACAAGGAGCGCCACCGCATCGAAATGCACCTGATCGCCAAGAAGCCGCAGACGGTGCATCTGTTCGGACGCAGCTTTGATTTCCGTGCCGGCGAGAGCATTCACACCGAGAGCAGCTACAAATACAGCATGGAGCGTTTTGCCGCACTCGCGCGCACGTCGGGCTGGGAGCCAAAGTCGTCCTGGACTGATGCGGACGAGCAGTTTTCGGTTCACGCGCTGGTGGCAGCAGAGTAACCTACGGCCGCCATTGCGGAGCGACCAAGTCGTCGCCTGATAAGGACGGTTGCAAAGCCAGAGTCGTTAGCCTTCCGGCACGCCCGTCTGAAGCGCCAGGGCGTGCAGAACGCCGCCCATCTGGCCCTTCAGCGACTGGTAGACGATCTGGTGCTGGGCCACGCGGGACTTGCCGCGGAAGCTTTCAGACAGCACGGTGGCCGCATAGTGGTCGCCATCGCCGGCGAGATCGCGGATCGTCACCTGCGCATCGGGAATAGCCGCCTTGATCATGGTCTCGATATCGCGGGCGTCCATCGGCATTCGGGGGTCTCCAGACAAGTTTGAAGTGCGGCAAGCGAATCGCGGTGCGAGCTTGGGCCGGGACTCCGGCAGCCTATCGCCTGCCTTAGAGCATTCCCATCACCATATTACGCGATCCGCCCCTTTTAAAGGCACCTCTGGCGCCCCATGTGAAATCCAGCGTAATGAAATGATGAAGGCATGCCGATGAAAGTCCCGGGCCCGGACCATCCGATCTCCATTTCGCCAGCCGGCAAGCATATTCGCGTCACCGTGGGCGATGCCGTGATCGCCGACACCACCAAGGCATTGATGTTGAAGGAAGCGACCTATCCGGAGGTCTTCTACATCCCGCGCGCCGACACCAATATGGATGTGCTGGCCCGCACCGCGCGGACCACGCATTGTCCCTTCAAGGGCGACGCGAATTACTACACCATCAAGACAGCGGACAAGGCGCTGGACAACGCGATCTGGACCTATGAGACGCCGTTTCCGTCAGTGGACGAGATCAAGGACCATCTCGCTTTCTATCCCGACAAGGTGAAGATCGAGATCCTGCCCGCTTGAGCCTGCGCCAAAGCGCCCGCGGCTTGGATTTCGCGAATTGCCCGTGTCGCCATTGCCCCCTATCATGTCGACAATCGATGATTGACGGTCGCTTTTGCGCGGCCGTTTAGCCGGGGCTTGCCGAACCACTATGTCTGACCGTAACGCCGCGCTCGACCGCGCCCGCACTTTCGTGACGCTGCTCGTGCTCGCGAACCACGCTGTGGTCGCCTATACCGCCTTCGGCCGTTACTACCCCAACCACTATCTGTGGTCGACGGCGCCGATCGTCGATCATCAGCGCTGGTTCGGCTTCAACGTCCTGACGCTGTTCAACGACACGTTCTTCATGTGCCTGATGTTCATGCTGTCAGGCCTGTTCGTCTGGCCGAGCCTGAAGCGCAAGAGTATCGGCCATTTCCTGCGCGATCGCGCGCTGCGGCTCGGCCTGCCATTCCTGGCGATGATCCTGGTGCTGATGCCGATCGCGTATTACGCGTCGTTCAGCCTCTCCACCAACAGAACCGGTTTCTACGAATTCTACGTCAATAATTTCAGGCAGGGCCAGTGGTTCGCGGGCCCTGGCTGGTTCATCTGGTATCTGCTGTTTCTGGATCTTCTCGTGATCCCGGTGTTCCTGTTCGCGCCGAAGCTGATCGACGCCATCAACCGGCTGTCGATCCGCGCCTTCGAGCGGCCGTGGCTGTTCGCCGGTGCGCTCGCGATTGTCGCCGTGATCTCCTATGTGCCATTCCTGTTCACCGTCGGCGCCGTGCGCTGGTTCAGCCTCGGACCGCTGCAGGTGCAGTTCAGTCGCATGGCGATCTATGGCGTGTTCTTTTTCGCCGGCATGGGCATCGGCGCCGCCAATATCGACCAGGGCCTGCTGGCGCGCGGGGGCGCCTTGGCGCGGCAATGGCTATGGTGGACCATCGCCGCGGCATCGTCGTTCGGCGCGCTCGCCTATCTCGTCAACTTCCGCCGTATGAAGCTGGCTAACCTGACGGGCGCACCGCCATTTTGGTGGCAATCAAGCTATGGCGTCATCTATGCGGTGGCCTGTACGCTGATCTGCCTCGCCGTGCTCGCGCTCTTCCTGCGCTTCGGTCAGCGGGAGAAGAGTATCTTCGACCCGTTGCGCGCCGACGCCTACGGTATCTTCGTCATTCACTATCTGCCGATGCTGTGGCTGCAATATGCGATGCTGAACATGCCATGGGGCGCCGGCGCAAAAGCTACCATCGCATTCGCGGCAACGCTGGCGATTAGCTGGACTGCGACGCGCGCGTTGCGTCAGATCCCGGGCATGACGCGCATATTGTAGCCGTCATCCCATCACAACATGAATGACGACCGGCAGGAGACAGCATGCGCGCGCGCAACGATGGCAAGGTGATCAATCTTCTCTTCAACGTCACGCCGGCGTTGCTGGAGGACTATCGCGATCCCATCGTCTCAGCACTCCAGCGCAACGACATCGAAGCGCGTGTCGGACTGATCGGCGAGATCGCACCGGAGGATGTAGACTACATCATTCATGCGACCGGCGGCCCCGTGACCGACTTCGCGCCGTTCACGCATGCACGCGCCGTCCTCAGCCTGTGGGCGGGCGTCGAGAAGATCGTCGGCAACACCACGCTGACGCAGCCGCTCTGCCGCATGGTCGATGACGGCCTCCGGCAGGGCATGGTCGAATGGGTGGTCGGCCACGTGTTGCGCGCGCATCTCGGCATGGACCGTTACGTCTGCCAGAAGCCCTCGAATTGGGAGCAGCATGTGCCCCCGCTCGCCACCGAGCGTTCGGTGACGGTTCTGGGCCTTGGCGAACTGGGCGCGGCGGCGGCGTTAGCCCTCGCCCGACTCGGCTTTCGCGTCACCGGCTGGAGCCGCAGCCCGCGCGATATCGCCGGCATTCGCTGCCTCGCCGGCGCGGACAGCCTGCCGCAGGCATTGGCTTCGGCAGAGATTCTCGTCGGGCTGTTGCCGCAAACGCCGGAAACGATCGATCTGCTGAATGCCGAGCGATTGGCGCTACTGCCGAAAGGAAGCTTCATCGTCAATGCCGGCCGCGGCACGCTGATCGTCGATGACGCACTGATTGCGGCCCTCGACGGAGGACAAATCTCACAGGCAACGCTGGATGTGTTCCGCACCGAGCCGGTGCCGGGTGATCATCCGTTCTGGTCGCATCCGGGCGTCACCATCTCGCCGCACATCGCAGCGGCGACACGGGCTTCGACGGCCGCGGAGAAGATCGCGGAGAACATCGTGCGCGCAGAGACCGGCCAGCCGCTGTTGCATATGGTGGATCGGACGTTGAGTTATTAACGCACTGACGCCGATGATCTCCCTCCCCGGAGCGAAGCGAATGGGGAGGGTCCGCCGATAGGCGGGGGTGGGGTTTTTCCCCACGTGACGTCCGAGCTTGTGGCAACACCCCACCCGTCTCGAACGCTGCGCGTTCGATCTACCCTCCCCGCAGCGCCGCTGCGCGGCTTGAGGGAGGGATCAAATTACGCGACCTTGCCGCTCATGTAGTTCGGCAACCAGCTTTCATGCGCATGCGCGAGCGCCTTGATATCGACCGTCTTCTCGCCGTCGATGGCCAGCACATGACCACCGGTCTTGCCGATCTGCACACAGGGCACGCCGACATTCTTCAGCTTCGACAGCACGGTGAGCAGATCATCCTCGGCGACGGTGATCACATAGCGCGCCTGGTCCTCTCCGAACCAGAAGGCATGCGGCACGATCGATGACGGCGCCGCGTCGAGCTTGGCGCCGATGCCCGACGCCATCGCCATTTCGGCGAGGGCCACCAGCAGACCGCCATCGGCGACATCATGCACCGCGGTCGCCGTGCCCGCATGGATCATGCCGCGCACCACGTCGCCGTTGCGCTTCTCGGTCGCCAGATCCACCGGCGGCGGAGCGCCCTCCTCGCGGCCGCAGACATCGCGCAGATAGCAGGACTGCCCGAGCCAGCCTTCGGTGGCGCCGATCAGCAGGATCGCCTGCCCTTCCGCCTTGAAGGCCAGCGTCGCCGATTTGGTGAAGTCATCGAGCACGCCGACGCCGCCGATCGAGGGGGTCGGCAGGATGCCGCGGCCGTTGGTCTCGTTGTAGAGCGACACATTGCCGGACACGATCGGGAAATCCAGCGCGAT
>SDZE01000332.1 GCA_004173095.1 Bradyrhizobiaceae bacterium | reverse complement strand
TCCCCCACCCCGGCCCTCCCCCGCAAGTGCGGGAGAGGGAGAAGAGGAGTGCCGCTTCGCTTCACTGACTTGAGTCGCGCGATGCATGTGAAGCACGGCACCACCCGCGCCTTGTCCAAATGAGCGTCGGGACCTAGGTTAGATGGGTACTTCTGCAAGCGGGAGACCGGCGATGGCGGATGAGATCATCATGCGAGACCCGAGTGTGCTCGCGGGCAAGCCTGTCATTCGCGGCACCCGCATATCGGTCGAGTTTGTGCTCGGTTTGCTTGCTGATGGGTGGAGCGCGGAGGACATTCTCGACAGCTATCCTCATCTATCGAAAGAACAGATTGCCGCGTGTCTGCATTACGCGCGCGATTTGTTGCAGTCCGAAAACATGTCACCAGCCGCGTGATGCGGTTGCTCGCCGATGAAAACGTTCCTTACCCCGCGATTGCAGCACTCCGCAGCGATGGCCACGATGTGATCAGCGTAGCAGAGCTTTCGCCAGGCTCAGCCGACACGGATATTTTCGATTGGGCTATCCGAGACGACCGGATCATCCTGACCTTTGATAAGGATTTCGGCGAAATTGCCAGGCAGACACCAGCATCAGCACAATCTGGTGTCATTCTCCTTCGCGGCGCGATGCCACCTCCACCTGACGTCGGACGGCACTTTGTCGAGGCGATCAATGCCCGGACAGACTGGAAGGGATACTTCTCAGTGATCGAGCCCAACCGGGTTCGCAGGTGGCCGCTCAGGCTGATCTGACCTCACGGCAGTTCAATCACCTTGCCGTTTTCAAGCGACACGCGACGGTCCATGCGGCCGGCGAGTTCCATGTTGTGGGTTGCGATCAGCATCGCCACCCGGGTCGCCTTCACCAGTTGCATCAGCGCATTGAAGACGTGGTCGGCGGTGTGCGGATCGAGATTGCCGGTCGGCTCGTCCGCCAGCAGCACGCGCGGCGCGTTGGCGACCGCGCGCGCGATCGCCACACGCTGTTGCTCGCCGCCCGAGAGTTCGGCGGGTCGATGCGTGATGCGGTCGCCGAGGCCGAGATAGGCCAGGATTTCCTTGGCGCGATTGACCGTCTCGGAGCGCTTCAGGCCGCGGATCATCTGCGGCAGCATCACATTCTCGAGCGCCGTGAATTCCGGCAGCAGACGATGCGACTGATACACGAAACCGATATCGGTGCGGCGGATCCGCGTGCGCTCGGCATCGGACAGGCCCAGGGTGGCGTTGCCGCCGACATAGACCTCGCCCTCGTCCGGGCTCTCCAGCAGGCCGGCGATATGCAGCAGCGTCGATTTGCCGGAGCCCGACGGCGCCACCAGCGCCACCGACTGCCCGGCCCACAGGCCAAGCCGCGCATGGTCGAGAATCGTCAGGACGGTTTCGCCCTGGGTGTATTGTCGTTTGACGTCGTGCAGATACAGAGCCGGTGTATCTTCTTCCCCCTGCGCCATCTCAGCCACTCACTCGTATCGCAGCGCATCGACAGGATCGAGCCGCGCGGCGCGCCATGACGGATACAGCGTGGCGAGGAAGGACAGCGTCAGGGCCATGATGACCACCGCCGATGTTTCCCCGACGTCGATCTCCGCCGGCAATTTGGACAGGAAGTAGAGTTCGGGCGAGAACAGTTCGGTGGAGGTCATCCACGAGATGAACTGCCGGATCGCCTCGATATTCATGCAGACCAGCAGGCCGACGCCGAAGCCGACCAGCGTGCCGACGACGCCGATGGCGGCCCCGGTGATCAGGAAGATGCGCATGATGGAGCCTTGCGACGCCCCCATGGTGCGCAGGATGGCGATATCGGCGCCCTTGTCCTTCACCAGCATGATCAGGCCGGAGACGATGTTGAGCGCCGCTACCAGCACAATCAATGTCAGGATCAGGAACATCACGTTGCGCTCGACCTGCAGCGCATTGAAGAAGGTCGCATTGCGCTGGCGCCAGTCGACCAGGAAGATCGGACGTCCCGCACTCTCCGTGACGGCTTTGCGGTAGACATCGACCTTGTCGGGATTGTTCGTGTAGACCTCGATCGAGGTGACGTCATTGTTGCGGTTGAAATAGGCCTGCGCTTCCGGCAGCGGCATGAACACGAAGGTCGAATCGTATTCCGACATGCCGATCTCGAACACCGCGACGACCTTGTAGGGCTTGATGCGCGGCGTCGTGCCCATCGGGGTCACGGCCCCTTTCGGGGCCACCAGCGTGATGTTGTCGCCGGCATGCAGCGAGAGCTGGTCGGCGAGCCGGCGGCCGATGGCGACGCCCTGCCCTTCGTCGAATCCCTCCAGCGTGCCTTGCTTGATGTTCTTGGCGATGGAAGTGAGATTGTTCAGATCGGCCGCACGGATGCCGCGCACGAACACGCCGGATGCGCCGAATGCCGACGATCCCAGCGCCTGGCCATCGACCACGGGTGCCGCGAGACGAATGCCGTCGGTGCCGTTGATGCGGTCGGCGACTTCTTTCCAGTCGGTCAACGGCCGCTCCAGCGGCTGCACCAGGATATGGCCGTTGAGGCCGAGAATCTTGTCCAGCAGCTCTTTGCGGAAGCCGTTCATGACGGCCATCACGATGATCAGCGTGGCCACGCCGAGCATGATGCCGACGAACGAGAACCCGGCAATGACCGAGATGAATCCTTCCTTGCGGCGTGCACGGAGATAGCGTCCGGACAGCAGCCATTCGAAGGCGGCGAAGGGTGGGGTTCGAACTGGCTCGCTCATGACATCATCCGCGGTCCGACTCCCATACGAATCGGGCTTATTGTAGCCGCATCGCACAGGATGCGGCGATGCCATAGTGGATAAGTTGTCAGGACGTCAGCTTTGCGACGACATCCGCCGGTGAGATGCTCTCGCGCGACCCGTCACTGCGCCGCTTCAACTCGACCTTGCCTTCGGCCAGACCCTTCGGACCGATCAGGATCTGCCAGGGCACGCCGATCAGATCGGCGGTGGCAAATTTGCCGCCGGCGCGCTGGTCGGTGTCGTCATAGAGCACATCGACACCCTTCGCGGTCAATTCCCGATACAGCGCCTCACAGGCGCCATCGGTATCGGCCGAGCCCTGCTTGAGGTTGAGAATCGAGGCCCGGAACGGCGCCACTTCCTCGGGCCAGATGATGCCGTTGTCGTCATGGCAGGCCTCGATGATCGCGCCAAGCAGGCGTGACACACCGACGCCGTAGGAGCCGCCGTGAATCGGCACTTCGGCGCCATCCGGACCGGCCACGGTGGCTTTCATGGCGTCCGAATATTTGGTGCCGAAATAGAAGATCTGGCCGACTTCGATGCCGCGGGTGTTCAGCCGCTTGTCTTCCGGCACCTCGCTCTCGAAGCGCGCGGCATCGTGCACGTCTTCGGTGGCGGCATAGATCGATGTCCACTGGTCGATGATCCCGGTGAGATCACCTTTGTAATCGACATCGGCGGGCGGGATCGGCAGATCGAGCACGTCCTTGTTGCAGAACACGCCGGACTCGCCGGTCTCGGCGAGCACGATGAACTCATGCGAATGATCGCCGCCGATCGGGCCGGTCTCGGCGCGCATCGGGATCGCCTTCAGCCCCATTCGCGCGAAGGTGCGCAGATAGGCGACGAACATCTGATTGTAGGAGTGCTTCGCCGCGGCCTCATCGATGTCGAATGAATAGCCGTCCTTCATCAGGAATTCGCGACCACGCATGACGCCGAAGCGCGGGCGCTGCTCGTCGCGGAATTTCCACTGGATGTGATACAGGTTGAGCGGCAGGCTCTTGTAGGACTTCACATAGCCGCGGAAGATCTCGGTGATCATTTCCTCGTTGGTCGGCCCGTAGAGCAGTTCGCGCTTGTGGCGATCGGTGATGCGCAGCATCTCCGGACCATACGCATCGTAGCGGCCGCTCTCGCGCCACAGATCAGCCAGTTGCAGCGTCGGCATCAGCAGCTCGATGGCGCCAGCGCGATTCTGCTCCTCGATGACGATGGCTTCGATCTTCTTCAGCACGCGCAGGCCAAGCGGCAGCCAGGCATAGATGCCGGCAGCTTCCTGGCGGATCATGCCGGCACGCAGCATCAAACGGTGCGAAACGATCTCCGCTTCCTTCGGCGTTTCCTTGAGGATGGGGAGAAAATAGCGCGACAGCCGCATCGTAAAGCCTGGGGATTCGGAGGAAAGGATGATCGCCGAGTGAAACCGGATCGAGCGGCAAAACACAAGGGCAGCAGCTCAATCGATGTATTGTAAGGCAAGACCGTGCCACGCAGCACGTGTAGCGCAACCAGAGCGTTTCAAACGCTTGTTTCGAAGCCAAAAAAACAACCGGCAGCTGCAGAAACCATTATTTTCTAAGCGTGCCTCAATTTTGCACAGACTATGCCGAAATTGGTGACAAACACGAAAAGTTCAGCTACGACTCGAACCTCAGGCAAATCCGCAAGAATTTGCCGAGAACGGTCCAAGTCTCGGGAGGAACCCTGACGCGCTCAAGCAGCGTCAACCCGCCAATCAAAGGATAAAATCCAACGATCGGGGTATATAGGGTCGACACAATTTTCCGAGCAGGGCCATGTGCCCTGCTCTTTTTTTGCACGTTTTTTGCCTGGCGTTTGCAAGCAGCGGGCTGCCCAGCGAATGGGCACTGTTTCAATGATTTCAGTGGTCGATGCAAGGCTTCGAGGCGTGGCCAATTGCTGCGCGCGGCCAATTGTTGCGGGCTGATCCGCGCTACGCTGCTCGCTTGGGCTTGATGCCCGACAACCACGAACAGACCAGTCCCTGCGACGCACCGACGAGGCCGAATGTCAGCACCTGCGACAGCGGGATCGGCACCGACGTCCAGATCTGCAACATCGCGATGCTGACGACATAGCCGGTGATCGTGGATGTCAGCACCTTCGGCCACAGGCCCATCTTGTCTTCGAGGAACCAGTCTTCGCCCCACATGATCAGCGACGGGATCAGACCGAACCAGTAGGCGATCGGCAATCCCATCAGAAAGCCGATGAAGCCGCCGATGATGCGGCCGCTGAGCACTTCGCGGATTTCGAACACGGCGAAGCCGATGACGGGACCGAGCAGCAGGAACAGCAGGAAGCGCTTCATGCGATGACCCTCCGTGTCGCTGCGATCGGATACCTGCTCACAGCGGCACGCCCATCAATTTCGACAGCCGCTCGATATTGAGATAGCCGGCGCTCTGCGCGGCCAATCCGGCGGCGAAGAACAAAGCTGACAGCACGGTGGTCCAGATCAGTTTGTGTCCCATCCGCGCCAGCACCGGCGCGCCGGGATCGGTACCTTCGGCGCCCTCGCCGGCCTCCTGCTGGCTGCGTACCCCGAACGGCAAAGTCAGGAACAGCGTGACCCACCAGATCACGAAGTAGACCGCAAACGCTGTCGAGATCGTATAGGCCATCGTGCCCTCAGGGTTTCGTCATGGCCGGGCGCGTCCCGGCCATCCACGCCTGTGCTTGTGGCAAGGCGTGGATACCCGGCATGCGCCGGGCATGACGGAAATGGAATGCTGCTGATATCCGTAAACCCATGCGGATCGGCCTCAGGACTGTTCGATTTCGACCAACGCGCCGGAGAAATCCTTCGGGTGCAGGAACAGCACCGGCTTGCCATGGGCGCCGATCTTCGGCTCGCCGTCGCCGAGCACCCGCGCGCCTTCGCTGATCAACTGATCGCGCGCCGCGATGATGTCCGGCACCTCGTAGCAGAGATGATGAATGGCGCCGTCGGGATTGCGCTCGACGAATTTGCCGATCGGAGATCCCTCGCCCAGAGGCTCGATGAATTCGATCTTGGTGTTCGGCAAGGTCGCGAACACTGTGTAGACACCATGCTCGGGCAGCGGCACGCGCTCGGAAATCTCGGCGCCGAACGCGGCGCCGTAGATCTTCGCGGCCTTGGCTGCATCGGCGACCGCGATCGCGACGTGATTGAGCCTGCCCAGCATGATGTCCTCCGTTTTTCTTTTGCGCGTATTCTTTTTTCTTACTGCTCGACCGTCAGGATGTGGACGTAGCACATCGTCTTCTTACCCCAATGTTCGGCCAGCGTGGAGCGGACCGCACGCCGCACCGATTCCGCCATCGCATCGGGATCGCGCTTGCGCGCCTTGGGCAGGTTCTCCACCACATCGACGACGAGATCGAAGACGATATCGTCGAGCACGGCACCGGCCGAATTCTTTTCGGGAATGCCGATCAGATCGACGGCGGGGTCGTCGACCAGATCGCCCTTGTTGGTGATCGCCAGCGCGATGAAGGCGCAGCCGGCAAAACCGAGCCGGCGGCGCTCGGAGACGGCGCGCGATTTCTCGCTTTCGAGAATCGAGCCGTCCTTGAAAATGCGTCCCGACGGCAACTGATCGATGACCGCGGGATCGCCCGGGCCGAGTTTGACGAGAGCGCCGGTCTTGACGATCATCACCTTCGGCACGCCGCAGGCGCGCGCGAGTTTGGCGTGCTCGCTCAGATGCAGTGCCTCGCCGTGAACGGGGATCAGGAGTTCGGGGCGAATCCAGGAGATCATGTCGCGTAATTCATCGCGGCGCGGATGGCCGGACACATGCACCAGCGCGTCGCGGTCGGTGATCACCTCGATGCCCTGGGTGACCAGGCCGTTGATGATGGTTCCGACTGCCTTCTCGTTGCCGGGAATCGTGCGCGACGAGAAGATCACCGTGTCGCCCTGGTTCAGCGTCACCATCGGATGATCGTCATTGGCGATACGCGCCAGCGCCGCGCGGCTTTCACCCTGGCTGCCGGTGCACAGCGCCAGCACCTTGTCCGGCGGGAAATGGCCGTAATAGTCGGCATTGCGAAACGGCGGCAGGCCGTCGAGATAGCCGCATTCGCGTGCCACCTGCACGACGCGCTCCATGGCGCGACCGACCAGCACGACCTCGCGACCGGACGCCTGCGCCGCTTCGGCCACGGCGCGGACGCGCGCCACGTTGGAGGCGAAGGTCGTCACCGCAACACGGCCCTTGGCGGCCATCACCAGCTTGGTGAGCGTTGCGGCCACTTCCATCTCGGACGGCGAGCGGCCATCGCGCACCGCATTGGTTGAGTCGCCGATGATCGCCAGCACGCCCTGGTCGCCGAGTTCACGCAGGCGCTTCTCGTCAGTGGGCTTGCCGATGATCGGCGTCGGATCGATCTTCCAGTCGCCGGTGTGAAGCACCGTGCCCATCGGCGTATGCAGCGCGATGGCGTGGCTTTCCGGGATCGAATGCGCGACCGGAATCATTTCGATATCGAACGGACCGACATTGAAGCGCGAGCCGGACTCGACGACGGTGACCGGAATCTTCGGCGCGCCGCGCTCGGCCGCACATTTCGCCTCGAACAGTGCTGCGGAAAACTTGGTGGCGTAGATCGGGCATTTCAGCTTCGGCCACAGATCGATGATGGCGCCGAAGTGATCCTCATGGGCGTGCGTGAGCACGAGGCCGACCAGGTTCTTCTTCTGTTTTTCCAGAAACGTGATGTCGGGCATCACCAGGTCGATGCCGGGCAGATGCTCCTCGTCGCCGAAATAGACGCCGAGATCGATCGCCAGCCATTTGCGCTGCTGATTGCTGCCGAGGCCATAGATCGACAGGTTCATGCCGATCTGGCCGACACCTCCCAGTGAAGCGAATGTAAGTTCGTCGGGTCTTGTCATTGTCCAGTCCTTGCCGACGCCGCGGAGCCGAAGTGAACGTCGCCCGCCGAGATCGGCACGCGCCGACCATCTGCAGTCGCGACGATCAGACAACCGGCGTCGTCAATCGTATCGAAGATTCCTGAAAGTGTGGAGTTTCCGGTCTGCACCGAGACTGGCTG
Source organism: Bradyrhizobiaceae bacterium (assembly GCA_004173095.1). Classification (GTDB taxonomy): domain Bacteria; phylum Pseudomonadota; class Alphaproteobacteria; order Rhizobiales; family Xanthobacteraceae; genus Tardiphaga. The sequence goes on along the minus strand of SDZE01000332.1, from coordinate 19,799 downwards.
TCCCAGCCCGGCGGCGCGTTCCAGCCACGCCGTGCGGACGGCGGCGAACCCCCTTCCGCTGTCCCAGATACCCGACATCTCGTGCCAAGTATCGGACAAAGTCGCAAAAAAATCCTCTGCGCTGGCACTGACGCCCAGCGCGCTGAGGCAAGTGACCGGATACGGCATGCCGTCCGGCGCCGCGACGATGTTGGTACCCATCCCGACAACCACGGCGAGCGCCCCGCCGGGATGCGTCTCGGCCTCGAGATTCATGCCGACGAGCTTGGCGCCCCCGGCCATCACATCGTTCGGCCATTTGAGGCGGTAGTCGTTGGCCGCCGAGTTGGGGGCCCGCATGACCGCCTCGACGCTCACCTGCCGCAGTGCCTTTTCAAGCGCGACACCGGCCGCGAAGCCGAGCGTGGCGGCGGCCGACGGGGCGATGTCCAGCACTTCGAGCACCGAGCTTGCGAGGTTGCCGCGCGGCGCGATCCATGGCCGGTTGCGACGACCGCGACCGGCCGTCTGCATCGTGGTCACAAACCACATCGGCCCACGTTCACCGGCGCGGGCCCGGTCCATCGCTTCCGTATTGGTCGATCCCGTGCTCTCGAAGGTGGCGAGCCTGGTGCCCGCCGCCAATGCCCGTGGCCCGAGCGCGAAAGCCACTAGAGTCCAATCCACGAATTTTGAATGCGCAAGTCGGGCGCGGACACCTCTCCCCTCCGGGGAGAGGTCGGCGCGCGCAGCGCGACGGGTGAGAGGGCAAACTCGGGCAGTGGTGCAAGCCCCCTCACCCGCGCGCAAAGGCGCGCGACCTCTCCCCGGTGGGGAGAGGTGTTCGAGCGCCGCCTCGCAATTCGTTGACCATTGATCACGCTAGAACAACGACTTCGCTGCCAGCGAGGCTGCACTGACCAGCGGAGCCGGATAGACGAAGAATAGGATGTTGAACACGCCGGTCACCGCGAGCACGGTGCGCAGTTCGACCCGCATCGGATCGAGCGCGCCCGCCGGCTCGTCGAAATACATCAGCTTGACGATGCGCAGATAGTAGAAGGCACCGACCACCGACGCGAGCACGCCCACCACGGCGAGCACGAACAGGCCCGACTTGATGGCGGCCATGAACACGTAGAACTTGCCGAAGAAGCCTGCCAGCGGCGGCACGCCGGCCAGCGAGAACAGGAACATGGCGAAGAAGAACGCCACGGCCGGATTGGTGCGCGACAGGCCGGCGAAGTCCGAGATGTTTTCGAGCGGCTGGCCGTTGCGCTTCATGGTCAGGATGATGGCGAAGGAGCCGAGGGTCATCGCGACATAGATGGCGATATAGACCAGCACGCCCTGCGCGCCCTCTTGCGTCGCCGCGGCGAGGCCGACCAGCGCAAAACCCATATGGCCGATCGACGAATAGGCCATCAGGCGCTTGATGTTGGTCTGGCCGATGGCGGCGAACGAGCCGAGCACCATCGAGGCCAGCGACACGAACACCACGATCTGCTGCCACTGCAGCATGATGCCGGGGAACGCCGTGAGTGCCACGCGGGTAAACACGGCGAGCGCAGCCACCTTCGGCGCGGATGCGAAGAAAGCGGTGACCGGGGTCGGCGCGCCCTCGTAGACGTCCGGTGTCCACATGTGGAACGGCACCGCCGAGACCTTGAAGCAGAGGCCGGCGAGCAGGAACACCAGACCGAAGATCAGGCCGATATTGCCGGTCTTGGCCTCGGCGGCGATGCCGGCGAAATTCACGGTGCCGGTGAAGCCGTAGACCATCGAGGCGCCGTAGAGCAGCATGCCCGACGACAGCGCGCCGAGCACGAAATACTTCAGGCCGGCTTCGGTGGACTTGGCATTATCGCGGTTCGAGGCGGCAACGACATAGAGCGCAAGGCTCATCAGTTCGAGGCCGAGATAGAGCATGATCAGGTCGCCGGCCGAGATCAGCACCATCATGCCGATGGTCGAGAGCAAGACCAGGATCGGATATTCGAAAATGCGGCGCGTATCGTGTTCGAGGAATTCACGCGACAGCAGCAGCGTGACGGCCGAGGCGACCAGCGCCAGCACTTTCAGGAAGCGGGCATAGTCATCGACGATGAAGCTGCCGCCGAAGGTGACCAGCTTGCCGGCCGGCAACATGACCTCGGCCACGCCGACGACGATCAACAGGCAGATGGCGAGCGCCGATACCAGCCCCGTCACCTTGGGCCCGTTGAAGGCGCCGATCATCAGCAGCACCATGGCGCCCACTGCCAGGATCAGTTCCGGCAGTACGGGCAACAGGGAATATCCAGCGGTCGTAATGGTCATAGCGAGATCCTGGTCCGCTGCGGTCAGTGCAGCAGTGCCGCTGCCTTCACGGCAGCAGTTGCAGCAGCATAATTCTTGACGACGAGATCAACCGAGGCCGCCGACATGTCGAGCACCGGCTTCGGATAGACACCGAACAGAATGGTGAGAATGGCGAGCGGCACCAGCAGCAGGCCTTCGCGGAAGGTCATGTCCTTCATACCCATCAGCGCCGGCTTTGTCATCTCGCCGAACACCACCTTGCGATACAGCCACAAGGCATAGGCCGCCGAGAGAATGACGCCGGCGCAGGCGACCGTCGCGGTCGGGATCGAAACCTTGAAGGTGCCGAGCAGCGTCAGGAACTCGCCGACGAAGCCGGAGGTGCCGGGCAGACCGACATTGGCCATGGTGAAGACCATGAACAGCAAGGCGTAGATCGGCATCCGGTTGACCAGGCCGCCATAGGCCGCGATCTCGCGGGTATGCATGCGGTCATAGGCGACACCGACGCACAGGAACAGCGCGCCCGACACGATGCCGTGCGAGATCATCTGGAACACCGCACCGGCCACACCCTGCTGGGTGCCGGCGAAGATGCCCATGGTGACGTAGCCCATATGCGCGACAGACGAGTAAGCGATCAGCTTCTTGATGTCTTCCTGCATCAAGGCGACGAGCGACGTGTAGACGATGGCGATCGCCGACAGCGTCCATACCATCGGTGCGAAATACAGCGACGCGTCCGGGAACATCGGCAGCGAGAAGCGCAGGAAGCCGTAGCCGCCCATCTTCAACATGATCGCAGCCAGAACGACCGAACCTGCGGTCGGTGCCTCGACGTGGGCATCCGGCAACCAGGTGTGCACCGGCCACATCGGCATCTTCACCGCGAATGATGCGAAGAAGGCCAGCCACGCCCACATCTGCAGGCTGCGCGGCATCGCCGTCTGCATCAGGGTCGGGATGTCGGTGGTGCCGGCCTGCCAGTACAGCGCCATGATGGCGAGCAGCATCAGCACCGAGCCGAGGAACGTATAGAGGAAGAACTTGAACGAGGCATAGACGCGGCGCGGGCCGCCCCAGATGCCGATGATCAGGAACATCGGGATCAGGCCGCCCTCGAAGAACAGATAGAACAGCACGAGATCCAGCGCCGAGAAGGTGCCGATCATCAGCGTTTCCAGAACCAGGAACGCCATCATGTATTCCGGCACCCGCTTCGAGACCGACTTCCAGCTGCAGAGGATGCAGAACGGCATCAGGGCGGTGGTCAGGATCACGAACGGGAACGAGATGCCGTCAACGCCCATATGGTAGTTGATGGTCGCGGCCAGCCAGGGCGCCTTTTCGACGAACTGGAAGCCGGCATTGCTGCCGTCGTAGCGCGCCACCATGATCAGCGACACGGCAAAGGTCGCGATGGTCGCCCACAGGGCGATCCACTTGGCGTTACGATCGGCAGCCTCGTCGCGGCCGCGCGCCAGCAGATAGACGAGCGCAGCACCGAGCGTCGGCAGGAAGGTGGTGACCGACAGGATCGGCCAGGTCATGACTGAGCCGGACATTAGTGGCCCCCCAGGCCGAAAGTAAACCAGGTGATCAACCCGGCGACGCCGATCAGCATCGCGAAGGCATAGTGATAGAGATAGCCGGTCTGGATCTTGATCGCACCGCGCGCCACGTCGAGCACGCGCGACGAGACACCGTCAGGGCCGAGGCCGTCGATGACCATGCCGTCGCCCTTCTTCCACAGGAAGTGGCCGATCCACTTGGCCGGACGCACGAAGATGATGTCGTACAGCTCGTCGAAGTACCACTTGTTGAGCAGGAACTTGTAGAGCAGCGGATGCTGGTTCGCGAGCTCGACCGGCAGATACGGCTTGCGGATGTAGAACAGGTACGAGATCAGGAAGCCCGCCACCATCATCACGGTCGGCAGATACGGCACCCACACCGGCAGGTGGTGCATCTCTTCCAGGATGGTCGGATTCATCTTCAGCGACTCGCGGAAGAACTCGGCGACATGGTGTCCGGCGAAGGCTTCCTTGAACGGGAAGCCCGCGGCGAACGAACCGACGCCCAGCACAGCCAGCGGGAACAGCATCCACATCGGCGCCTCATGCGCCGCATCGTAATGCTTCTGGTTATGCGGCTTGCCGTGGAACGTCTTGAACACCAGGCGCCACGAATAGAACGAGGTCAGCAGCGCCGCGATCACCGTCATCAGGAAGCCGTAGAAGGCAAACGGATTGTGCGAGGCGTAGGCTGCTTCGATGATGGCGTCCTTCGAGAAATAGCCGGCGGTGAAAGGGAAGCCGGTCAGCGCCAGCGTACCGATGGTCATCATCGCATAGGTGAACGGGATCTTGTTCCACAGGCCACCCATTTTGCGGATGTCCTGCTCGTGATGCATCGCATAGATCACCGAGCCCGAGCCGAGGAACAGCAGCGCCTTGAAGAAGGCGTGCGTGAACAGATGGAACATGGCCACCGAGTAGGCCCCTGCTCCCAGCGCCACGAACATGTAGCCGAGCTGCGAACAGGTCGAGTAAGCGACGATGCGCTTGATGTCGTTCTGTACCAAACCGATGGTCGCCGCAAAGAACGCCGTGGTGGCGCCGACCAGCATGACGACGGCCTGGGCATTCGGCGCGAGCTCGAACAGCGGCGACATCCGCGCGACCATGAACACGCCCGCGGTGACCATGGTGGCGGCGTGGATGAGCGCCGACACCGGGGTCGGGCCTTCCATCGCGTCCGGCAACCAGGTGTGCAGCAGGAACTGCGCCGACTTGCCCATGGCGCCGACGAACAGCAGCAGACAGCACAGGGTCAGCGCATCGGCCTGCCAGCCGAAGAAGTTGATGGTCTTGCCGACGAGGCTCGGCGCGCCCGCGAAGATCGCATCGAAATCGGTGGTCCCCAGCAGCATGAAGATGCCGAAGATGCCGAGCAGGAAGCCGAAGTCGCCGACGCGGTTGACGACGAAGGCCTTGATGGCGGCGGCATTGGCGGTCGGCTTCTTGAACCAGAAGCCGATCAACAGATACGACGCCAGGCCGACGCCTTCCCAGCCGAAGAACAGCTGCAGCAAGTTATCGGCGGTCACCAGCATGAGCATCATGAAGGTGAACAGCGACAGATAGGCCATGAAGCGCGGCCGGTTCGGATCGTCTTCCATGTAGCCGAGCGAATAGATGTGCACGAGCGACGACACGGTGGTGACGACCACCAGCATGACGGCCGTGAGCGTATCGACGCGCAGCGTCCAGGACAGCTGCAGGTCGCCGGAATTGATCCAGTTCAGCAGCACGACGCGGATGTCATGCTGGTTGAATGCGACGTCGACGAAGGTGATCCAGGCCAGCGCGGCCGACACCACCAGCAGGCCGGCGGTGATCAGCTCGGCGGCGCGCGAACCGAATGCGGCCGGCTCGGCGACATGGTGGTGATCGTCGTGATCATCATGGCCGTGGCCATGGTCATCATGCGCATGCGAAGCGTGGGCGTCGGCATGACCATGATGGCCGTGGTCGTCGTGACCGTGCGCGTGGTCCATGTCGTCGCCGCTCGGGGCGCGACCATGCGCACCCATAATGGCGATCGCGCCGCCGATCAGCGCACCGATCAGCGGCAAGAATACGAGAGCCTGGATCATAACTGGCTCAGCCCTTCATCAGATTGACGTCTTCAACCGCGATCGAACCGCGGTTGCGGAAATACACGACAAGCACCGCAAGACCGATCGCCGCTTCGGCGGCGGCCACGGTCAGCACCAAAAGCGCGAACACCTGGCCGACGATGTCGCCGAGGAAGGTCGAGAACGCCACCATGTTGATGTTGACCGACAGCAGGATCAGCTCGATCGACATCAGGATGACGATGATGTTCTTGCGGTTCAGGAAGATGCCGAGAATGCCCAGCGTGAACAGGATCGCCGCGACGGCGAGATAGTGTCCGAGACCGATCGTCATTTGATCCAGTTCCCCGAGTCCGAGTCCTGCAGGCCCTGCCCGGCCGGCACCTTGCGCACATCCATGGCCATGGCTTTGGTGCGCGCGTTCTGGACATTGATGTCCTGGCGCTTGACCGAGCCGCGATGGCGCAACGTCAGCACGATGGCACCGATCATCGCGACCAGCAGCACCATGCCGGCGAGTTGGAAGTAATGGATGTAGGTCGTGTAGAGCACCAGGCCGAGCGCCTCGGTATTTGTCACGTTCCCCGGGATCGGCGCGGTGATCGCCTTGCCGGCATTCGGGTTCATCACCCAGCCGCCGGCAACCAGCAGCAATTCGGCAAGGAAGATCGCGCCGACCAGCAGACCGACCGGCAGATACTGGATGAAGCCTTCGCGCAACTGCGCGAAATCGACGTCGAGCATCATGATCACGAACAGGAACAGCACCGCGACCGCGCCGACATAGACGACAATCAGCAGCATCGCCAGGAACTCGGCGCCCATCAGGATGAACAGGCCGGAGGCGTTGACGAAAGCCAGGATCAGGAACAGCACGGAGTGCACGGGATTGCGCGACGCGATCACCATGACCGCGCAGGCGACGCAGACGCCGGCGAACAGATAGAAGAACAGTGCGGGGAAAATCATGATGTCCCCTTACCGGTACGGCGCGTCTTGGGCGAGCGATCTGGCGATTTCGCGCTCCCAACGGTCGCCATTGGCGAGCAGCCTGGCCTTGTCATAGAACAGTTCCTCGCGCGTCTCGGTGGCGAATTCGAAGTTCGGCCCCTCGACGATCGCATCGACCGGACAGGCTTCCTGGCACAGTCCGCAATAGATGCACTTCACCATATCGATGTCGTAACGCACCGTGCGGCGGGTGCCGTCGTTGCGCCGCGGACCGGCTTCGATGGTGATCGCCTGCGCCGGACACACGGCTTCGCACAGCTTGCACGCGATGCAGCGTTCTTCGCCGTTGGGATAGCGGCGCAGCGCGTGCTCACCGCGGAAGCGCGGCGAGATCGGGTTCTTCTCGAACGGATAGTTGATCGTCGGCTTCGGCTTGAAGAAATACTTCATGGCGAGGACGAACGCTTGCGCGAACTCCGCCAGAAGCAGCGAGTGAGCTGTTGCCCTGATATTCATAGCGACCTCATTTCGGGGCCAGGCCCGCGAATTGCAGCACACCGGCAACGATGATCACGTAGGCCAGCGAGAGCGGCAGAAAAACCTTCCAGCCGAGACGCATCAGCTGGTCGTAGCGGTAGCGCGGCACGATAGCCTTCGCCATCGCGATCAAGAAGAACATGAACATCACCTTGATGGCGAACCAGATGATGCCGGGCACCCAGGTGAAGGGCGCGAACGGGATCGGCGACAGCCAACCACCGAGGAACAGGATCGTCGCCAGCGCGCACATGGACACGATCGCCACATATTCGCCGAGCATGAACAACAGATACGGGGTCGAGCCGTATTCCGTCATGAAGCCTGCGACCAGTTCGGATTCCGCTTCCACCAGATCGAACGGTGGACGGTTGGTTTCAGCCAGCGCCGAGACGTAGAACACCACGAACATCGGAAACAGCGGGATGAAGTACCAGCCGAGGATGCCCCACTTGGAATCCTGCGCCATCACGATCGACGTCAGGTTCAGCGACCCCACGCACAACAGCACGGTGATGATGACGAAGCCGATCGAGACTTCGTAGGACACCATCTGCGCCGCGGCGCGCAGCGCCGACAGGAACGGATATTTCGAGTTCGACGCCCAGCCGGCCATGATGATGCCGTAGATCGACAGCGACGAGATCGCGAAGATGTAGAGAATGCCGACATTGAGATCGGCGATCACCCATCCCAGATTCATCGGGATCACGGCCCAGGCCGCGAGCGCCAGGATACACGACACCAGCGGCGCCAGCAGGAACACGCCCTTGTTCGCGCCCGACGGAACCACCGGCTCCTTCAGCACGAATTTCAGCAAGTCTGCGAAAGACTGCAGCAGGCCGAACGGGCCGACCACATTGGGCCCGCGGCGAATCTGCACCGCCGCCCAGATCTTGCGGTCAGCCAGCAGGATGTAGGCGATCGCCACCAGCAGCAATACGAGCACGAGCAGGCTCTGCGCGATCATGATGATCAGCGGCCACAGGGTGCTAGTCCAGAGTTCAGCCATCGTCTTACTCCGCCGCCGTCAGCAACTGGCCCGAGGCCAGGCGGGAACATTCCGCCATGACAGCTGACGCGCGCGCGATCGGGTTGGTGAGGTAGAAATCCTCGATCGGGCTCTTGAACGGCGCCTTGTCGATGGTGCCGCCCTTCCCTGCAAGGGTCTTGATGCCGGCGACATCGCCGGCTTCGATCTGGTCGATGCGCATCAGATGCGGCGCCTGCTTGAAGATCGCCTGCCGCAACTGCGCCACCGAGTCGAATGGCAGCTTGTGACCGAGCACGTCGGACAAGGCGCGGATGATCGCCCAATCCTCGCGGGCATCCCCCGGCGGGAAGCCGGCGCGCTCCGCCATCTGCACGCGGCCTTCGGTGTTGACGAAGATGCCCGACTTTTCGGTATAGGCGGAGCCCGGCAGGATGACGTCGGCACGATGTGCGCCACGCTCACCATGGGTGCCGATATAGACGACGAATGCGCCCGGCGCGATCTCGACATCATCGGCGCCGAGCGAAAACACGACATTCGCGCCGCCGCCTGCGATCTGCGCTGCCGTGCGCCCGCCGGTGAACCCGATATCGAGCGCGCCGACCGTCGAGGCCGCTGCATGCAGAACGGCAAAGCCGTTCCAGCCGTCCTTGATCGCGCCGATGTCGGCAGCAAGCTTGGCCGCCTGCGCCAGCACGGCAGCGCCGTCCGCACGCGTGGCAACACCCGAGCCGACCAGCACGATCGGGTTCTTGGCGCCCTTCAGCACCTCTGCGAAGGAATGCTTGCCGGCGATCACGTCGGCCAGGGTCTCGGTGCCGGCGCCGAGATGATCGTAGCGATAGGTCAGGTCGGCATTCTCGCCGATCAAACCGATCTTCAGATTGCCACCGCGCCAGGCCTTGCGGATGCGGGCGTTGAGCACGGCCGCTTCCTTGCGCGGGTTGGAGCCGATGATCAGCAGGGCATCCGCCTGCTCGATGCCGGCGATGGTCGGGTTGAAGATGTAGGACGCACGACCCGCCCTGGCGTCGAAGCCCGCAGTGCCGGGCGTCGCGACATCGGCCGAGCCGAGCGAGGCCAGCAGCGTCTTGATCGCATACATTTCCTCGACGGCCGCAAGATCGCCGGCGATGGCGCCGATCTTGTTGCCGCTGGCAGCGACCTTGGCAGCGATCGCGCCGAAGGCTTCGCCCCAGGTCGCGGCCCGCAGCTTGCCGTTGTCGCGCAGATACGGACGATCGAGGCGCTGGGTGCGCAGGCCGTCGACGACATGGCGCGTCTTGTCGGAGATCCATTCCTCGTTCACCGCTTCATTGATGCGCGGCAGGATGCGCATCACTTCACGGCCGCGGGTATCGACACGGATCGCAGAGCCGACCGCATCCATCACGTCGATGGACTGGGTCTTGCTGAGCTCCCACGGACGGGCCGCGAAAGCATAAGGCTTGGAGGTCAACGCACCGACCGGGCAGATATCGACCAGGTTGCCTTGCAGTTCGGAGGTCAGTGCGGTTTCGAGGAAGGAGGTGATCTCCATGTCCTCGCCGCGGCCGGTGGCGCCCATTTCCGGCGCGCCGGCGACTTCCGCCGCGAAGCGAACGCAACGCGTGCACTGGATGCAGCGGTTCATCGAGGTCTTGACCAGCGCGCCGAGATACTTGTCCTCGACGGCGCGCTTGTTCTCGGCGAAGCGGCTGGTATCGACACCATAGCCCATCGCCTGGTCCTGCAGATCGCACTCGCCGCCCTGATCGCAGATCGGGCAATCCAGCGGGTGGTTGATCAAAAGGAATTCCATCACGCCTTCGCGGGCCTTCTTGACCATCGGCGAACGCGTTGAGATTTCCGGCGGCTCGCCGTTCGGGCCGGGACGGCAATCGCGCACGCCCCAGGCGCAGCTAGCCACCGGCTTCGGTCCGCCCTTCACTTCGACCAGGCACATGCGGCAATTGCCGGCGATCGACAGCCGCTCGTGATAGCAGAAGCGCGGAATCTCGGCGCCGGCGGCTTCGCACGCCTGCAGCAGCGTGTATTCCGCGGGGACATCGATCTCTTTGCCGTCGACGATCAGTTTAGTCATAGCGCTCGTCCTATTCCGCCGCGACCAGATGCGCGGGATCGAGAATGCCCTGATCGTCGAGTGTCGCCTTGCGGCTGAACTCTTCGATGCGGCGTTCGATCTCCGGGCGGAAGGCGCGAATCAGGCCCTGCACCGGCCACGCGGCGGCATCGCCGAGCGCGCAGATGGTGTGGCCTTCGACCTGTTTGGTGACTTCCAGCAGCATGTCGATTTCGCGCTTGTGGGCGCGGCCCTCGACCATGCGCGACAGCACGCGCCACATCCAGCCGGTGCCTTCACGGCATGGCGTGCACTGGCCGCAGCTCTCATGCTTGAAGAAGTAGCTGATGCGGGCGATCGCCGCGACGACGTCGGTGGACTTGTCCATGACGATGACGCCGGCGGTGCCGAATGACGACTTCACCGCGCGGGTGCCGTCGAAATCCATGATGAGCTCTTCACAATCGGCCGCAGGAATCAGCGGGCACGATGCGCCGCCCGGAATGATTGCCAAGAGATTGTCCCAGCCGCCGCGAATGCCGCCGCCGTGCTTCTCGATCAGTTCGCGGAACGGGATGCTCATGGCGTCTTCGACGACGCAGGGCGTGTTGACGTGGCCGGAGATGCCGTAAAGCTTGGTGCCGACATTATTGGGACGGCCGATCGAGGCAAACCACGACGCGCCGCGACGCAGGATGTCCGGCGCCACCGCGATCGACTCCACGTTGTTCACCGTGGTCGGGCAGCCGTAGAGACCGACATTGGCCGGGAATGGCGGCTTCAGGCGCGGCTGGCCCTTCTTGCCTTCGAGGCTTTCCAGCAGCGCGGTTTCTTCGCCGCAGATATAGGCGCCGGCGCCGTGTGCGACATAGAGATCGAACGGCCAGCCATGGATGTTGTCCTTGCCGATCAGATTGGCCGCGTAAGCCTGATCGATCGCAGCCTGCAGGCGCTCGCGCTCGCGGATGAATTCGCCGCGGACATAGATGTAGCCGACATGCGCCCCCATGGCGCAGCCGGCGATCAGGCAGCCTTCGACCAGCGTATGCGGGTCATGGCGCATGATCTCGCGATCCTTGCAGGTGCCGGGCTCGGATTCGTCGGCGTTGACGACGAGATAGCTCGGCCGGCCGTCCTTGTTCTCCTTCGGCATGAAGGACCACTTCATGCCGGTAGGGAAGCCGGCGCCGCCACGGCCGCGCAGGCCCGACGCCTTCATTTCGTTGATGATCCAGTCGCGGCCCTTGTCGATGATGGCTTTGGTGCCATCCCAACCGCCACGGCGGCGCGCGCCTTCGAGACCGAAGTCATCGAGGCCGTAGAGATTGCGGAAGATGCGATCCTTGTCGTCGAGCATGGCTTCCTCGATCAGCGATTGGTTTGCTTGAAGGCGAGCATCGCGGCACAGCCGCCGAACACCACTGCCCACAATAGACTTGATTCAAGCGTGGCGCTCAGGAAGTAGCGCTGCAGCAGGAAAATGAAAGCCGCGGCAGCCGCGGTGTGCAACGAGATGTAGAGCCACCTGTTCATTAAGTCGGCTCCCGATTTCACTGCGATTGCTTTGGCGCGCACGCGTTTCATTTTTTCGGCTCCTTGGGAGAGCCGCCCTTCGGCGGGTTGTCCTTGGTCGCATCGGCCGCCGGAGCCTTCGGCGCCGGCCGTTCCTGCGCATTGGCGGACTCGGTCTGCTTCTTCGGTTCGGCGTCGGCGAGAGCCGGCCCCGTCGCCAGTGCTTCCGACCTGGTATAGTTCGGCGCGCCGCCGTCCTTCATCACGCGCGCACCGCCCTCGGGGGCAGCGAACTGGCGACCGATCTGCGAACCCGGCTTCGGCGGCGTGCCTGCAACGAAGCCGTCGATGATCTTGTTCATGCTGTCTTTATCGAGGTCTTCGTAGGTGTCGCTCCAGATCATCGCCATCGGGGCGTTGACGCAGGCGCCGAGGCACTCGACCTCCTCCCACGAAAAGTCGCCATCGTCCGACAGATGGAACGGATCGTGATGGATGCGATGCTGACAGACCTCGATGATGTCGCCGGCGCCGCGCAGCATGCAGGGCGTGGTGCCGCAGACCTGGATGTGGGCCTTCTTGCCCACCGGCTTGAGCTGGAACTGGGTGTAGAAGGTCGCCACCTCCAGCACACGGATGTAAGGCATCTCCAGCATGTCGGCGACGCAACGGATCGCCGCTTCGGACACCCAACCGGCATTCTGCTCCTGCGCCCGCCACAGAATCGCGATCACCGCCGAGGCCTGACGGCCGGGCGGATAATGCGTGATCTGCTCCTTCGCCCAGGCCAGATTTTCAGGCGTGAAACTGAAGGACTCGGGCTGCAGTTCTTTCGGAGCCAAACGGCGGACGGACATGGTCTATCTCTCAGTGAGTGCGGCGCGCCGCGCTCGCATTCAGGCTGTTGAAGCGATCGAGCCAGAACGCGCTCGCGGTGCCGAACACGTTGTAGCCAACGTGGGAGGACACCTTGATGCGATCGAGAATCGATAGCTCGGTCACGGTTTCGAAGCGGTTGGTAGCGGGATCATGCACGATCAGCGACAGCGGCGTATGATCCAGAATAAAGCGCGAGACCGTGTGGGCGGGATCATTGCCGTGCTCTTCGCACATGATGACCGAGTCGCCCTGCAAAAGACGGGTGCCGCCCTTGATGGCCTCGATCTCGACGCCTTCGACGTCGAGCTTGATGAGATACTTGCCGGACAGCGACAGCTTGCCGTCGTCGAGCAGATTGTCGAGCGCCAGCACCGGCACTTCCTCGCCGCCGCTCTGATCACCGACGATGCTGAACGCCTCGTGCTTGGTGCCTGTCAGCCGCGCCGTACCGCGCGTCGCGCCGATCGCACATTTCACGACGTCGAAACGGTCGCCGTTGATCCTGGCGTTGTTGGCGAGCTTGGGGAAGTTTTCGCCCGACGGCTCGATGGCGATCGCCTTGTGCGAACCGAACGGCGCGCTCGACACCAGCACCGACCAGTAGCCGAAATTGGCGCCGCAATCGAGCAGCGTGTAATCGACATCGACCGCGTTCTTGAACAGCAGTTCGAGCTCGTCCTCGTAGGAGAAGCTGCGGTCGAGCAGCTTGCTCCAGTAGCCGTCGCCGAACGGAAACGCGAACAGCGCATCGGCATTCAGCTTCACGACGAGCACGCGCGCCGGCAGCACGGTGCGGCGCATCAGATTGGCGCACATGTTGTAGCCGCGATGCGAGAACGACGCCGACATCCTTGTCCCGGCAGCCAGCACGCACGCCATCGCCCGCTCCCAGAGGTTGACCCCTGAAAGCGCGCCCGATGCGCGGTCGAACTGGATGGGCGCCGATGTCACCGATCGACCTCTCCGAACACGATATCGATGGAGCCGAGAATAGCCGAGACGTCAGCCAGCTGATGGCCGCGACACAGGAAATCCATCGCCTGCAGATGCGCGAAACCGGGCGCGCGAATCTTGCACTTGTACGGCTTGTTGCTGCCGTCCGAGACCAGATACACGCCGAACTCGCCCTTCGGCGCTTCCACCGCGGCATAGACCTCGCCCGCGGGCACGTGCACGCCTTCGGTATAGAGCTTGAAATGATGGATCAGCGCTTCCATCGACCGCTTCATCTCGGCCCGGCGCGGCGGCGAGATCTTGTGATCATCGACGACGACGGGCCCCTGCCCGTCCGCCGCACGCAGCTTGGCGATGCACTGCTTCATGATCTTGGTCGACTGCCGCATCTCTTCGACGCGGATACAATAACGATCGTAACAGTCGCCGTTCTTGCCGATCGGAATATCGAAATCCATTTCGGCGTAGCACTCATAGGGCTGCGACTTGCGCAGATCCCACGACGCACCGGAGCCGCGCACCATCACGCCGGAGAAGCCCCACTTCCAGGCGTCGTCCAGCTTCACCACGCCGATATCGACATTGCGTTGCTTGAAGATGCGGTTGTTGGTGAGCAGCGTCTCGAGATCGTCGAGCACGCGCGGAAACGCATCGCACCAGGCGTCGATGTCGTTGATCAATGCGGGCGGCAGATCCTGATGCACGCCGCCGACGCGGAAATAGGCCGCATGCATGCGCGAACCCGAGGCGCGCTCGTAGAACATCATCAGCTTTTCGCGCTCTTCGAAGCCCCAGAGCGGCGGGGTCAGCGCGCCGACATCCATCGCCTGCGTGGTGACGTTCAGCAAATGCGACAGGATGCGGCCGATCTCCGAATACAGCACACGGATCAGCTGGCCGCGGCGCGGCACGGCGATGCCGAGCAGCTTCTCCGCGGCGAGACAGAAGGCATGCTCCTGATTCATCGGCGCGACGTAATCGAGGCGATCGAAATACGGGATCGCCTGCATGTAGGTCTTCTGCTCGATCAGCTTCTCGGTGCCGCGATGTAGCAGGCCAATATGCGGATCGACGCGCTCGACGACTTCGCCGTCGAGCTCGAGCACCAGACGCAACACGCCATGCGCTGCCGGATGCTGCGGGCCGAAATTGATGGTGAAGTTACGGACGTTGTGCTGCGCGTTCATCGGCTCGGAGGAGACCGATTCAGACACGGTGGGAAGTTCTGTCGTCATCTGGGCCGTCATGGCTTAACCCCCGCCTTCTCGTCGCCGGGCAGCGTCGGATAGTCCGCGCCTTCCCATGGCGACAGGAAGTCAAACTTGCGGAATTCCTGGTTGAGCCGGACCGGCTCATAGATCACGCGCTTTTCCTGATCGTCGTAGCGAACCTCGACGAAGCCGGTAAGCGGGAAATCCTTGCGCAACGGATGGCCGTCGAAGCCGTAATCGGTCAGCAGCCGGCGCATATCGGGATGGCCGACGAAGATCACACCGTAGAGGTCATAGGCCTCGCGCTCGAACCAGTCGGCGCCCGGGAACACGTCGATGATCGACGGCACCTGGGTGCTTTCCGATGCCAGCGCCTTGATGCGGATGCGCGTGTTCAGCACCGGCGACATCAGGTGATAGACGACGTCGAAACGCTTCTCGCGGCCGGGATAATCCACCGCCGTGGCATCGATGAAGCTGACGAAACGGCAGCGCGGATCGTCACGCAGGAACTGCATGATGTCGACGATCTTCGACACGTCCACATTCAGCGTCAGTTGGTCGAAGGCGACCGAGGTGCTGACGACGGCATCGGGCAAAGCACCCTTGATGGTATCGCCCAGACCGGAAAGATCAGTCACTTGTGGGTCTCCAGATCGCGAACTTTGCGCTCGAGCATTTCAATTCGTTCTTCAAACTCGCCGGTGATGAGCTTGCTCATCAGCGTATCGGCCGTCAGAGCCTGCCGGAAACTTGCTTGCGCACCTTCCAGCGTCTCCTTACGAGTCTGCAGGAGACCGATCATGGCTCGCGTCTGTTCGTGCTGATCGAGGTTCTCGGCGCGGATTTCTCGCAGCAGCGGAACGATCATATCGGCAGGCGCGGCCATGTTGTTCTCCTACCGTTCGATCGTTCCAATCCTTCGGATCTTCTTCTGCAGCAGCAGCACACCGTAGAGCAGCGCCTCTGCAGTCGGCGGGCAGCCCGGCACATAGATGTCGATCGGCACGATGCGGTCGCAGCCGCGCACCACGGAATAGGAATAATGATAATAGCCGCCGCCATTGGCGCATGATCCCATCGAGATCACGTAACGCGGCTCCGGCATCTGGTCATAGACCTTGCGCAGCGCCGGCGCCATCTTGTTGGTCAGCGTGCCGGCGACGATCATCACGTCCGACTGGCGCGGCGACGCACGCGGCGCGAAGCCGAAACGCTCGACGTCGTAACGCGGCATCGACACCTGCATCATCTCGACCGCGCAGCAGGCCAGACCGAAGGTCATCCACATCAGCGAACCGGTGCGGGCCCAGGTCACCAGGTCGTCGGCGGCCGCAACGAAGAAGCCCTTGTCCGAAAGCTCGGCATTGACCTCGCGAAAATACGGATCGTTGGCGCCGACCGGCTTGCCGGTGGACGGATCGATGATACCGGTCGAAGCCGGCGCGACCATCGGGCTACCGATGGACGGCGTCGCGTTGGCAACCTTGGCGATGTGAGGGCTCAATCCCATTCGAGCGCGCCTTTCTTCCATTCATAGGCGAAGCCAATGGTGAGAACGCCGAGAAACACGATCATCGACCAGAAACCGGCGATGCCGATTTTGCCGAACGCCACCGCCCACGGAAACAGGAACGCCACTTCGAGGTCGAAAATGATGAACAGGATCGCCACCAGATAAAAGCGCACATCGAACTTCATGCGCGCGTCGTCGAAAGCATTGAACCCGCATTCATAAGCGGACAGCTTTTCGGGATCAGGGTTCTGATAGGCGACGATAAAGGGCGCAACCAGCAGCGCGACTCCAATGAAGGAGGCGATGCCGATGAAGACCACCAGTGGAAGATAATTCTGCAAGATGCCGTTCATCGGCGATCCCTAACCCCATGGCGCGAATTTAGCCACAGATTCGAAGATTGGAATGGTTCTGAGCCTTTAGCGCAGCGCAACAAGCCATGCAAGACGACCGCTGTTGACAGTTTTCTGCCCTGCTATGCGCAAGCCCCCCTCATGTAAGGTAACCGTGACATGTCCTGACACGCCAATGCGCAAACGCGATCAAGGATCGATCACGATCCCTCGTGCATTCGTGGAAATCCGTCGCAAACAGATCGGTCCAGTCGGCTGCGAGGACGCCTGCCGCGCCGACTGAACAAGCATCCACTTCGCTGCGGCGCAATGACGAAAAATTAATCTCCCGACGAACCAAAGGTCAGCACATTCGTATCTCTCACAGCCAGCGCTGTGCTGGCATTTGATCGACAAGAGGTTCCCATGACGAAATTCTTGATCACGGCAGCAGCGCTCTCCCTTCTCGCCGCCGCTCCGGCATCGGCCAAGCCGATGATGAACTGCAGCGGCGATGGGATGATGAAGGTCAACAACATGTCCATGGCCATGGCCAATGGGCAGCAGAAGATGATGATGGATCGCGAAATCGGCATGGCCAATACGGCGATGTCCAAAGGCGACATGCGCACCTGCAACAAGCACCTCATGAATGCACAGCGGATGGGCATGATGAAGCCGCAGAACGACATGATGGGCGGCGGCATGATGGGCTCCGGCATGATGATGCCAATGATGCCCATGGCTGGCGGCGACATGAAGCGGATGTAGGTTCCGCAGCAGCTATACCCCACCCGTCCGGCGCTGCCGGTTCACCCGTCCGAATCGCCGACATAATGGGCGATTCGGACAATCATCTTGCCGACCAGTGGAAAACAGAATATAGAACAAAACAAGAACTTCATGCAGACCTTGTTAACCCGAATCTGACCGGAGGCTTCCATGACTCCTTCCCCGCGTTCAGCCGCTCCGTTGCCGGCGATCCCTTCCTTTTGCGAGGCCGGCTCAGGCTCCCTGATCGACCGGTTGTCCGGCCCGATGACGCGGAGCCAGGCCCTGACGCTGAAGTCGCTGGCCATCGAGGCCTATCAGCCACGCCAGTTCGAACCCGAGCTGACGCGCGCCGAAGCGGCGCAGCGCATCCAGATGCTGCGTGACGAGATTGCACTGGCGGATTCGTTCTGAAATCCCGATGGGGGATCCGGCAATCTCCATCAACACGGCCGTGTCGGCTTTGCCGCAACCGGCAAGCTGCACGATCTGCCGTAGCCGGCTCCGCGTCGGACACGGGCAGACGCCAGCCAGCAGACGATGGTAAACCTCGCAGTTGGCGAGCCGTGCGTTGGTTATGGTACCTGAATAGTCACCCCCGCTTTGCGCTCGACTCCCTCGGTCAAAGTGTGCACGAAATCCGTCATGTGTCGTGACACCAGGAAGCCCACGTGAAAGCGGAATTGCATCAGTCCGAGCCCAGCCGCCTGGCCGCGCTCCGCAGCTACGGCATCCTGGACACGCCGCGTGAAGCCGAGTTCGACGACGTGGTCCGCGTTGTCTCGGAGGTCTGCGAAGCCCCCATCTCGGTCATCAATCTCATCGACGATGGCCGTCAGTGGTTCAAGGCGGAGGTCGGCCTTGGGGTCCGGGAGACGCCGATCGACAGCTCGCTGTGCGCCCACGCGATCCTGCAGCCGGGCCTGTTCATCGTTCCCGACACGTTGCTCGACAAACGCTTCGAAGACAATCCGCTCGTCCTCGGCGATCCGCATCTGCGGTTCTACGCCGGCGCGTTGCTGGAGACCCCTGACGGCATGCCGCTGGGAACCGTCTGCGTCCTGGACTACAAGCCGCGCGTCCTGACCGAAACGCAGAAGTCGCTTCTCAAGGTGATGGCCAACCAGGTCATGAAGACGCTGGAGCTCCGCAAGGTCATTCTGGAGGAGCAGACCGCGCGGATGCGCGCCGAAGCTCTGGCCAAGGAAAACGAGACATTGGCGCGCGAGGGTGATCACCGCGTGATGAACTCGCTGCAGCTGGTCCAATCGGTCATCAGCCTGCAGATACGTGCGGTGAAGAGCGCAGAGGCAAAGGATCAGCTCGAAACGGCGCGCGCCCGCGTGCTCGCCATCGCGTCCGTCCACAAGGAGCTTTATCTCGGAGGAAGTCTGGAGGACGTCGAGATCGGCGGCTTCCTTCACCGCATTTGCGATGGACTGAAGCAGACGGCCCCTCCGCAGGTGGCCGACGTGCAGGTGACCGCTGAAGCCATGATGATGCGTTCGGCGATGGCCAGCTCGATCGGCCTCATCGTTGCCGAACTGGTCACCAACAGTTTCAAATATGCCTATGCCGACGATCAGCGCGGGACGGTCGAGGTCGCGCTGCGAAAGACCCCGACCGGCTGGTCTCTTCAAGTCTCGGACGCCGGCGTTGGCTTCACGCCGGGCCCCGCAGTGGCGAAGGGCTCGGGCGTCGGAATGCGGGTCGTGAATGCCCTCGTCAGCAGGATCAAGGGCCAGATCCACGTCAGCTCGCAGCCGGGCCGGACGGTCTTTCAAATCGACGTCACGTCCTGATCGAAACGAGCCGCAACACCAAGGCGTCCGCTGCTGACAAAGGTGCGATGGAACAATGACGAGGCAAGCCGCGCACATCAAAGCGAGGCGTCACATTCGATTTTGGGAAATGCATTGAGACAATGCGAGAGCCAGAAACCTTCTTGAGGTATCTGGCGCGAGAGACGGGACTCGAACCCGCGACCTCTGCCGTGACAGGGCAGCGCTCTAACCAACTGAGCTACTCCCGCGTGGACGTGGATCGTGTCCCGCAGTGAGGCTGGACATAAAGGGACGTCATGACGAAGTCAAGAAGCTTGGCAGCTTTTTGAAAGTCATCCCCACCCGCCCGAGGTTCGACCGTTTCAAGGCGGCGAAT